>CAZRFT010000171.1:0-5331 GCA_964599255.1 uncultured Neptunicoccus sp.
GGGGCGGTTGTTATGTGAAGCCGACCTTGTTCACACATGCCAACAATAAAATGCGGATCGCACAGGAAGAGATTTTTGGCCCTGTGCTGACGGCAATTCCGTTCAAAGATGAAGACGAGGCGCTGCAGATTGCGAATGACGTTGAATACGGGCTTGCGGGTTACCTTTGGACAAATGATCTAAAACGTGCGCTGCGCTTTTCTGATGGGATGGAAGCGGGCATGGTTTGGGTCAATTCTGAAAACACGCGCCACTTGCCGACACCCTTTGGCGGGGTGAAGAACTCTGGCATTGGGCGCGATGGTGGTGATTGGTCGTTTGATTTCTATATGGAAACTCAAAACATCGCATTCGCCACGATCGATCACCGTATTCCGAAATTGGGAGGTTAGGATGCCTTTACCTGATCCAGTGCTCTACCCGCCATTCAACACAATTCGGTTGAGCCATGTCAGTCTGAACGTCAAAGACCTTGAAGCGTCAAAGGCATTTTACGCGGATACGCTTGGGCTACAGATCGAAGATGAGGACAAACAAAATGTCTATCTTCGTGCGTTGGAAGAACGCGGGCACCACTGTGTCGTGCTGAATAAGAACGAAGACCCAACGGTGAATGTTCTTGGGTTCAAAACCTATGACGAAGAGGATTTGGATAAGGCAGAGGCCTGGTTCAAAGCAAAGGGGCACAAAACGGAATGGATCGAACGCCCGTTTCAGGGGCGGACGCTATTGAGCCACGACAATATGGGCATCCCACTGGAGTTCTATCATAAGATGGATCGCCTTCAGCCCATTCATCAGGAATACGCACGTTACAAAGGTGTGCGCCCGTTGCGGATTGATCATTTCAATTGCTTTTCCACGAATGTGGATGAGAGTGTCGCGTTCTATAACGAGATTGGATTTCGCACGACGGAATATACCGAAGATGCCAAAACGAAAAAGCTTTGGGCTGCTTGGATGCATCGCAAAGGTGGCGTTCATGACATGGCGTTTACCAATGGCCATGGCCCGCGTTTGCATCACATCGCATTTTGGGTTCCTTCGATTATGGCGATTATTGATCTGCTCGATCTGATGGCGACGACTGGTTATGTGAAAAACATCGAACGCGGCCCAGGACGGCACGGAATTTCGAATGCTTTTTTCTTGTACATCTTAGACCCAGATGGACATCGGACAGAGATTTATGTGAGCGATTATCAAACGCTCGATCCAGATCACGAACCCATCCATTGGGATCTAAAGGATCCTCAGAGACAAACCCTGTGGGGTGCGCCCGCACCGAAATCCTGGTTTGAACATGGAACCAAATTTGCAGGCGTAGAAACACGCGATGCCGATTTGAAAGCCCAGCCGATTGTTGCGCCATGAGCATCAAGTTCGCCACATACCGCGTTGGAAATGAACAGTTTTATGGGGCTGCGACGGATCAGGGCATGATCGCGCTATCGCCCGAATTTCCACACTGGCCAACCCTCCGAGAAGTTATTGAAAACAATGGCTTAGACGCGCTTGCGAAAGCGGCGAACGGGAAGACTGTGACTCATAAGGATTTCATCTACGAACGCCCAATTCCGCATCCTGAGAAGATCATTTGTGTGGGTGTTAATTTCCCCGACCGCAATGCGGAATACAATGATGGCTCCGCACAGCCGCAATATATGTCTTTGTTTCCACGGTTCGAACGTGGCTTTACTGGCCATGGTCAAAACCTTGTGCGCCCACCAGAAAATGAAACGCTGGATTATGAAGGCGAAATTGCGATCGTGATCGGTAAAAAGGGTCGACGTATTTCTCAAGATGACGCCTATGATCACATTGCAGCTGTGACGCTTTGTAATGAAGGCACTATTCGCGATTGGGTGCGCCACGCAAAGTTCAATGTAACCCAAGGAAAGAACTGGGACAACTCCGGCGCTATGGGTCCTTGGTTGGTGCCGTTTGATAACCACGATATTCTGGACAAGGCGCATATCCAAACCTTTGTGAATGGTGAGCTTCGGCAGGATGATCAGGTTGCGCGGATGATGTTCCCGATCCGCCGTCAGATTGAATATATCTCGACCTTCACCACATTGATGCCTGGGGACATTATTGTGACAGGCACGCCGACGGGTGCTGGCGCACGCTTTGATCCGCCGCGTTACCTAAAGCCAGGTGATGAAGTTGTGATCAAGGTCGATGGTATCGGCGAATTGCGCAATGGGATTGAAGATGAAGCCTGAAGACATAAAGGTCGCAGCGGACGCATTGTATGAGGCCGAAAAGACGCGGGTTCAAACAGGTCTGTTGACCAAAACACATCCTCAGATGGGTATGTCAGAGGCCTATGCAATTCAAAAGGCCTTGGTTGATGCGCAGGTTGCTGACGGGCGAAAAGTGATTGGATGGAAAATCGGGTTGACGTCGAAAGCGATGCAATCGGCACTGAATATCGATATTCCAGATAGCGGTATTTTGCTGGACAGCATGTATTTCGAAAACGGGGCAACAGTGCCCAAGGATAGATTTATCCAACCTCGGATTGAAGCAGAGATTGCCTTTGTGATGAAATCTGATCTGTCAGGTGCGGCGAGTGAGGAAGAGGTGATTGCCGCGACGGACTATGTTTGCCCAAGTCTCGAAATCCTTGATACGCGCATCGTGCGCCAAGACGCAGAAACGGGCGCTATTCGCAAAGTGTTCGATACGATCAGCGACAATGCGGCCAATGCTGGCGTTGTTCTAGGTGCTGAACGACATGACCCTGGGGACGTTGATCTACGCTGGGTTGGTGCAATTGTATCGAAGAATGACGAGGTCGAGGAAACAGGTCTGGGGGCAGGGGTGCTGAATGATCCTGTGACGTCTATGGTTTGGCTGACGGAACGTATGGAAGAGTATGGACAGTCTATCCGCGCAGGTGACATCGTTCTGTCTGGCTCTTTCATAAGACCAATAGAGGCGGAACCAGGTTCCGCCTTCTATGCTGATTTTGGTGATTTTGGATCCGTCGGTTTAGCCTTCGCATGAGGCGAATGAATCCGTCACACTTCTGATGACATCGCCATATAAGGCGGCGCCAAGATCAAGATTGGCGCCAAGCTGATCGATCTCAATCAGCTTCAACCCAAAATCAGATTCAAAGGATGCATAGCTGCCTGCGTCCTCTCCTGCTTCGAAAAAGAAGCATTTGACCGCTCCACTCTGGGCTATTTCTTGAAGTTTAGAGATGGCAGAGGCCTCGGCATTGTCACCCTCTACATTCTTAAGGGGCAACATTGCATGGTAATGGAAACGGTCCTCGTAGTAGGCGAGAAAGCTATGGGCGGGCACGGCTGGAATATTATGGGGTAAATCCCGCGCTTCTATTTCTTTGATCAGCGCTTCTAAGCTAGCAATACCAGCTGCAGCATTTGCAGTATAGGTGGCAGCATTCTCTGGATCAACTTTGCTTAGTGCGTCTGCCATTGCCCCTAACCAGACAATCCCATTTTTCGGGTCGAGCCAGGCATGGGGGTCAACACCGCCGTGATCGGGATGGTCATGGCCAGCATGTTCTTCGTCGTCTTCGTGTTTATCTTCATCCACGTGGCCATGGTCATCGTGATCCTCCTCATTCCCATGATCATCGTGGCCATCTTCCTCTTCGGTTTCGATGATCTTCGTCCCCTCAACCTTCAAAAGCTCAATCGCCACGGATTTTCTACCAAGGGTTTCAACACCTTCTTCGAGCCAAGGTGTTAAGGACTCCCCAATCCAAAATAGGACGCCAGCGGATTGCAGCGATGTCGCTTGGGATGGACGCAGATTTGCGTGATGCGGATCGGTGCCTTGGTCCAACAAAAGTTCTGCTTCGCCCAAATCGCCCAAAACCTGCGAGACAAGGCTGTGCACAGGAGCAATATCTGTTACCACCACGGGCGGTGCTGCCATTGCTGGTAGTGACGTTGCAAAAAACAAAAAGGGTGAAATTTTATTCATCTTCAGAGACCTTCGAAGCGTTGAGTCGACTCTTGTTAATTGAAATGTTATACTATATCAATATTGCGTTATGACACTTGGCTTCGAAAAACATAATCACGCCGCTTGTATCGCAGGTGGGCTAAAGACGGCGGAGGCTTATTGCGCGGATAAAGGTATTCGTCTAACTGCTGCCCGCAAGCAGGTCTTGGGTATTCTGTTGGAAAATCATAGCGCAATGGGCGCCTACGAAATCCTTGATCGCTTGCGCGACGAAGGACAGAACGCACAGCCGCCTGTTGCCTATCGTGCATTAGAGTTCCTTCAAAAACATGGCTTCGTTCATAAAATTGAGCGGTTAAATGCATTTATTGCCTGCGCTTCCCCAGATCAGGGACATGCGCCAGCCTTTCTAATTTGTCGTGAATGCGATCAGGTCGCGGAGGCGCATACCGCGGTGGAAGAGGGACGGTTGGGCAAACTGGCCGATCAAGCTGGCTTTGCGATTGAAAAGACCGTGGTCGAGGCAGTCGGGCTTTGTCCAAACTGCCAAGAGGCGCCAAGCGCATGAGTTTAATTGAAGCAAAAAAACTTTCTGTCTCATTGGGCGGAAAGCAAATCCTGCGCGATGTGGATTTTGATATCGCACCCGGAGAGATCGTCACAATCGTTGGACCCAATGGATCGGGGAAATCGACCCTGCTTAAGGCCCTGATTGGCGCAGAAAAATCACAAGGGCTGCTAACCGCGCGCAAAAATCTACGCATTGGCTATGTCCCACAAAAACTTCATATCGATGCAAACCTTCCCTTACGAGTTGAGCGGTTTATGAACTTACCCAAGGCGAAATCCCCAAGCGAGGTTGCTGAAGCTTTGGCGCTTGCTGATGCTAGCCAGTTAAAGGGCATGCAAATGTCAGCCCTGTCTGGTGGGCAATTCCAACGCGTTCTTTTGGCGCGCGCGATTTTAAACAAGCCCGAGCTTTTGGTTTTGGATGAGGCCACACAAGGTCTTGATCAGGCGGGTTCGGCCAATTTTTACAACCGCATTGCCGAGCTACGCGATCAGCTTAATTGCGCGGTCTTGATGGTCAGTCACGAATTGCACGTTGTTATGGCCGCGTCCGATCGGGTGATCTGCCTAAACGGTCATGTCTGTTGTGCTGGTGCACCTGCACAAGTCGCATCTGCGCCTGAATATCGCGCGTTATTTGGCACAGGGACTGGTGGTGCCTTGGCGCTTTACCGACATGAGCACGATCATGTTCACGACCACGGGCACGAACACTAATGCTTGATGACTTTCTAACCCGTGCGATCCTTGCAGGCGTCGGAACAGCACTTGCCGCCGCACCACTAGGGTGTTTCATCATCTGGCGGCGCATGG
>CAZRFT010000172.1:0-5353 GCA_964599255.1 uncultured Neptunicoccus sp.
CATACGATGCGGAATTACGAAACCGCATTTTATGACGCCGAACTTTCCAACAGTGAAAATGTTGAAAGCTGGGAAGAGGAAGGGTCCAAGGATATGCGCCAACGCGCCTTTGAACGCTGGAATGACATGCTGAACAATTATGAAGCACCCAAATTGGATGAAGCGAAAGATGAAGAGCTGCGGGACTATATCGCACGCCGAAAATCAGAAATTCCAGAGGCCTGGTATTAAATGACAGATATAGGATCGAAATTTCGTGACCTACATCGCCCAGGCAATCCTTTTGTCCTTATGAATGTCTGGGATATTGGGTCGGCCAAGGTCGCTGCGAGTTTGGGGGCAGAGGCGCTTGCGACAAGTTCCGCTGCGCATGCTTTCACACTGGGTCGGCCTGATATGGGGAATGTGACCCGCGACGAATCCTTGGCACATGCCCAAGATTTGATTGCCGCAACAGATTTGCCTGTGTCGGGGGATTTCGAAAATGGCTATGGCGACAGCCCAGAAGAGGTTGCCGAAACGGTACGTCTAGCCGGTGAAATTGGTCTGGCGGGCTGTTCCATCGAAGACACAGAAATGACGACTGGTGGGGCCTATGATTTTGAGCTTTCATTGGAGCGGATCAAAGCCGCAGTTGATGCCACTCGAAATTTAAAGGGCGATTTCGTTCTGGTGGCGCGAGCAGACGGCATCATGAACGGGATGTATGACACCGAAGAAGCGATAAAGCGGATCCAAGCTTTTGACGAGGCGGGGGCTGACTGCCTCTACGCACCTTTACCGCCGTCAATTGCAGACCTTAAACGCTTGGTGGACGCAACGCAAAAGCCGTTTAACGCATTGGCGGCTGGGAAATTTTCCAAAACCACACGCGCAGAATTTGCCGAATTGGGCGTGGCGCGAATTTCGCTTGGCTCCTCGCTTGCACGGGTCACACAAAATGCGCTGATCGAAACGGCGCGGCGTATCCTCTCTGATGGTGATTTTTCTGATTTTGCAAAAGCGGCGAGTTTCAGCAATGTCGATGCGCTGCTGACAGACAACAATCCATAACACGAACACGAAAAGGGTATTTCTATGGCTGATGAAAGAACCGCACAATCCACATTGAACATTGTCAAAGAAGACTCATCTGGCGGTAAAAAACTTCCTGATAAAACCCGTGTGGTTGTCATCGGAGGCGGCGTTGTTGGCCGTTCGATCCTGTTTCATCTTGCCAAATTTGGGTGGAAAGATGTGATCCTGTTGGAGCGCGACGAGTTGACCTCTGGCTCCTCTTGGCACGCGGCGGGACAAATCCACACGATTTCGTCGGATCCAAATATCTCACGTCTACAAGGATATACCATCGATCTATATCGCGAGATTGAAGAAACTTCCGGCCACTCTGTTGGCCTGCATATGACTGGTGGCTTCTATCTGGCCTCGTCAAAAACTTGGTATGACTATCTGAAACGCGAGCGATCAAAAGCGCGGTATATGGGATTGTCCCAAGAGTTTATCAGCCCCAAAGAGGTTGCCGAAAAGCATCCTTTGATCGACCCTAAACATTATGTGGCGGCACTCTGGGATGATCAGGATGGCGATCTTGATCCATCGGGCGCTACTTATGCCTTTGCCAAATCTGCCAAGGTTCATGGGGCCGATTATTTCACCCATACGCCAGTGATCGAAACGATCCAGCAAAAAGATGGCTCATGGAATGTTGTGACCGAAAAGGGCACGGTAAACGCGGAATATATCATCAACTGTGGCGGGCTGTGGGCACGTGAAGTTGGAAAAATGTCGGGTATTCATTTCCCCGTGCAGCCGATGGAACACCACTATCTGATCACGGACAAAATTGATGAGGTTGCCAATCACCCAACGCGCCTTCCTTGTGGGATTGATTATGATGCAAATGTCTATTTCCGTCAGGAACGCGAAGGTATGTTGCTTGGCACCTATGAACCCGTTGGCGTTCCGTGGAAAGTGAACGGCACACCGATGGATTTCGGGCACGAACTGCTGCAACCAAATCTGGAACATATCGCTGATCGTCTGGAAATGGTGTTTGAAAAAATCCCAGCGCTTGGCAATGCGGGGATCAAAGATGCGATCAACGGACCGTTCACCTTCGGGCCGGATGGTAACCCGATGATCGGCCCTGTGCCGGGCATGACGAATTATTGGTGCGCGGTCGGCGTTATGGCAGGCTTCTGTCAGGGTGGCGGTGTCGGGCGCACGATTGCCGAATGGATGATCCACGGTGAGCCATCAATCGATGTTTGGGCGATGGATGTCGCACGCTTTGGCGATTGGGCTACACCTGATTGGGGCACAGTGAAATCGACGGAAAACTACGAGCGTCGTTTTGTGATGACCTTCCCAAATGAAACGCTACCCAAGGGTCGGATGCAGAAAACCACAGCACTTTATGACCGCCTAGTCGCCAAAGGTGCGATGATGGATCAGGGCTTCGGTTTGGAAAATGCAATGTGGTTTGCCGATGGGCCAGAGGACGCGCATGAAGAACCAACCTTTGAGCGGAACCGCAGCTTTGACTATGTGAAGCGCGAGATTGAGGCGGTGCAAAACGGCGTAGGCGGCATCGAAATTGCGAACTTTGCCAAACACGAATTCAAAGGGGCAGGCGCGCGCAAATATCTTGATCATATCCTTGCGGGTTATGTGCCAAAGCCAGGGCGTTTGACACTAACGCCAATGCTGACCGAAGCGGGTCGTCTTTATGGGGACTTAACAGTTGCCTGTTTGACAGAGGAACATTTCATCCTCTTTGGCTCGGGCGCCATGCAAGAGGCACATCGCCGTTGGTTTGAAAAAGGCTTGCCAGATGATGTGACCTATCAAAACACATCGGACGATTGGCACGGCATTGCCTTGTCCGGTCCGAAATCACGCGCCCTTCTTGAAAAGATCACCCGCGATGATGTCTCGGCTGAAGGCTTTAAATTCCGCGATGTGCGTCAGACTTTCATTGGCGGTGTGCCCGTTATCATTAACCGCATCAGCTTCTCTGGCGAGTTGGGCTATGAAATCTATTGCCGCCCGCAATATTTGCTGAAACTTGCGACAGAGATCGAAGAGGCAGGCTCCGATCTAGGTTATCGTTGGTACGGCGCGCGTGCGTTGATGAGCATGCGTCTTGAAAAAGGGTGGGGCGTCTGGACGCTTGAATTCCGCCCAGATTTCAATGCGATTGAAAGCGGCATGGACGTCTTTATCAACTGGAAGAAAGATTTTGTGGGCAAAGCCGCAACAGAGAAGTTCCGCAAAGAAGGTGTTGCGAATAAATTGGTCACCATGACCATCGATGTAGATGGCATTGATGTGTCAAATGACGAAGCCATCCTGAAAGACGGCGAAGCCATCGGTTATGTCAGCTCTGGTGGTTATGCGCATCGAGCAGGAAAATCTATGGCGATGGGCTATGTCGCAACAGAGCACGCAGGTGCTGGCGGTAAAGTTCAGGTTGAAATCTTGGGCGAGATGTATGATGCCGAAATCCTAGGCGCCCCAATCTATGACGCCAACGGCGCCAACATGCGCGCGTAAGATATCGCTTAGAATCAATAAGTTAAGCCCTTGTCCAACCTTGGACAGGGGCTTCTAGCTATCTGTCGCTTCGATGATCTTTTTAAGGGTGGCGATCAATTGGGCGGCTTCCGCCGACCCTTGTTTACCAAATACCTGCTTTTCCGATTGATGCGATAGCATGATCAAATGGGCGATCCGATCGTTGCCGGCAACGGTGCGCTTGACCACCATATTCTCACCCGATCCTTCAACCTCGCATAGCCCTTCATCCGCAAGGCGCAGGATTGTGTCCTGAAGCGCATCAATTTCAATGAAGCTGCGTTTGGAAAGATCCATAATACCGCGCTTCACGCCTTGGCCTGCAAGAGAGACTAAAATACGCCATTCTCCCAAAGTCAGCCCGTTACGCGCGACCTCTGCATGAAAGTCCTCTGAGACTTGGTGATAGGCGCGCGAGAGATGATAGAAAAGAAGGCTTTCGACGGGCGCATCGGCCAGCGTTGGCTCCTCGTTATTGTTGGACGGTACCATTGGGGCTGCGGTGGCATAGGAGCCGCCAGAGAAAACCAGACCATCCTTGGCTTGCGTTTCAAATCCGATCACTTCGCCGACGATAATCCAGTGGTCACCCCCCTCATAAACCGCCCATTGTCGACAATCAAAACGGCTGGCAACACCATCAATGATTGGCACGCCATTGGCGTCGATCTTGTGTTCGGTCTTGCCAAACTTATCTTCGCCCCGTGTGGCAAAGCGGTTGGAAAGATCTACCTGATCGAAGGCCAGCACATGTACGGCGAAATGTTCCGCATCTTTAAAGATCGGGGCGGTATTGGCGGATTTTGTCACCGACCACAAAATTAACGGCGGCTCGATAGAAACCGAATTGAAACTCGATGCGGTCATGCCAACACATTCTTCTTTGTCCGTATCAAAAGCTGTGACAATGGTTACGCCAGTTGAAAATGCTGACAGTGCGGTTCTAAATTCACGGGGATCAAACATGTCAAAATGCTCTGTTCTTCTTTGTCGCAAGGCTAGTGTGAATTGGCCCTCTTCACAAGAATAGCTTGCGAAATTATTGAAACCGACACTTGTTCTAACCCAGTTGACGTTTTTGACAATGTGGTTTTCTCTTTTTGGCGCAGATTGAGCTTAAATCGAAAATTATAAGTGGAGGAGTTGCGGCATGAAAACGCAAGCCCAAGCGGTTGTTATTGGCGGCGGTGTTGTTGGTTGTTCAGTTCTATTTCACCTAGCACGCGCAGGTATGACGGACGTGATGTTGATCGAGAGATCAGAGTTAACATCGGGGTCTAGCTGGCACGCGGCAGGTGGTTTTCATACTTTGAATGGCGATCCCAATGTAGCAAAGTTACAGGCCTATACAGTGAGCCTATACAAGGAGTTGGAAGAACTTTCCGGTCAATCTTGTGGGCTTCATTTGACAGGTGGGGCAATGCTAGCCGACAGCCCTGAACGAATGGACTTCCTTCGCTTAACCCATGCAAAAGGTCGCGCCTTGGGCATGGAAACGGAGATTATCACGCCATCAGAGGCCAAGGCAATTTGCCCGTTGATTGACGAGTCCAATTTTGTGGGTGCACTTTGGGATCCGGTTGAAGGCAACCTTGATCCATCTGGGACAACCTATGCCTATGCAAAAGCAGCACAAAAACTGGGGGCAACAATTGAGTTGCGCAATCCCGTCGTGGATATCACGCAGGATGCAGACGGTACATGGAACGTGGTGACTGAAAAAGGCACAGTTCGTTGCGAACATGTCGTCAATGCAGGTGGTCTTTGGGCACGTGAG
>CAZRFT010000173.1:0-7866 GCA_964599255.1 uncultured Neptunicoccus sp.
GGTATAATGCAGCTGCGAAACGGGCTGCCGTTTTGGGAATGGAAGGTAAATGGGCCATCCATCCGAGCCAAATCGAACTCGCAAACCAGGTTATGAGTCCCTCAGAGGCCGAGGTCACAAAAGCTCGTCGGATATTAAGCGCAATGAAGGAAGCGGCAAAAGAAGGGCGTGGTGCAGTCTCCCTAGATGGTCGCTTGATCGACTACGCATCTATTCGCCAAGCAGAAGTTCTTGTTGAAAAAGCGGATCAAATTGCCTCTCAATAAGAAACAGTCTGACCACCTAGTATAGGAAATGACGTGACAAAAATAATCCGCGAACGGGCGATGAATGCATTTCGAGCAGGGTTGGCAGCAGCAGATCCCACACACGCCATGCAGCTTGCCCTAGCAAATCACCCGCTGCCAGCACCCAAAAATGACGGTACTCGTTTCATCATTGCTTTTGGCAAAGCCGCTGTCGCAATGGCAAAATCTGTCTTGGAAAATCAGGGCGGGATTAAAACTGAAATCTTGGTTGTCACGAATTACGAAAATGCTGTGGAAATGCCGCGCGTAGAGGTTATTGCATCCGGGCATCCAATCCCAGATCAAAACGGTTTGATGGCATCAGAGAAGATTGCCAAAATGATGCGTTCAGCTGGGGCCGACGACGTGGTGGTGGCCTTGATTTCTGGCGGTGGTTCCGCGCTGCTCCCTGCGCCGGTGGGGGAATTAACACTAGAAGAGAAGATGCGGGTCAACGACCTGCTATTGAAAAATAATCTGGAAATTACCCAGATGAATTTAGTGCGGCAAAACCTATCCTATCTCAAGGGCGGAAAACTAACCGAACTCGCAGCACCGGCACCCATCACCAGTTACATCCTTTCCGATGTTATCGGCGATGATCTGAATGTAATTGCGTCTGGTCCCACCGCGCAAGCTATTGGGCCAGCTTCAGAGGCAAGAGCGTTGCTGCAAGAACGCGATCTTTGGGAATTGCTACCGACAACAGCAAAGACAATTTTAGAAAGCCCTTCACCCGCACGAGTCCAAGGCGTCAACGCTCAAAACCATTTGATTGGTTCAAACTCGAATTCTGCACAAGCGATGGCGAGGGAAATTAACGCTACGTATATCGGTGCGCCTCTAGTTGGCGAGGTGGGAGAAGCCATTCAAACCTGCCTTGTTCGTATTGAGCAAGAAGACAAAAGTAAGCCAATCGCCCTTGTTTGGGGCGGAGAGACAACAGTCGAAGTCAAAGGCACTGGCAAGGGTGGTCGCAATCAGGAACTCGCAATCCGCTTTGCCCTCGAAGCTTCAAAGGCCGGCCTTGATGGCGATTGGTGCTTTCTTTCCGGGGCGAGTGACGGTCGCGATGGACCAACGGATGCCGCAGGTGGCCTGGTCGGTCCGGGTACGTTGGGCAGACTTCAAAAGGCAGGTGGAAATCTCGCCGCTCTGTTGGAGAACAATGATAGCTACCAAGCGCTCAGCCTAGCGGGCGATCTTATAAAAATTGGGGCAACTGGCACAAATGTTGCAGATTTGCAGGTATTCATTCGCAATCCGTAGTCCATACTACCGCCGGTTTGATAAAATTAAATTTAGTTTTTGGCATGCCGTTAAGAGTGACTGAAGCTCGTTGATCTATCACCCTAAATCAAAGAGCTCGGGCGTCCTAAATGGCTACAGAATTGCATTCACTAAAATCGTTAGTAATACCGCTCGTTGGGATAAGTGCGATAAGCAATTTGGCCACACTCGTTTCCCCTATTTTTATGATGCAGGTTCTCGATCGCGTCCTTGCCAGCGGGAATTTCGCCACATTGTTTATGCTCTTGCTTGTCGCTGTTGGGGCCTATTTTGCTCAAGCAATAGCTGAGTTTACACGCGATTCAACGTTGTCACGAATTTCTCGTTGGGTAGAAAAAAAGACGGGTCAAATCGCGCTTAACGCGCCACTAAATGAGCGTCAAAGGCGCATTGATGAGGCGGGTGCCATTAGCAGTTTTTTCGGCGGATCGCTGGCCATCACTTGTCTCAATATCCCATGGTTGCCTTTATTCTTGGCTGCGGCCGTCCTAATCCATCCATACTTCTTTGCGTTGATCATTTTGATGGTCGCCCTGATGGGAGGGACAAGATCACTTTTTGATTTTCTAAATCGTGATCTCCGCAACCGCGCGCATGATCAATTGAAGCAAGAGCAACAGATGCTCGCAAATGCCAATTCAGCGCGTGTAAACCAAGGTATTCTTGCCATCGCATCTCACCTTCAGGACAAATTTCAAAGCTTACAACTCGAGCGTCACAATATCCAAGATAACGCGACCAGTGCCGAATGCGCCAGCACGTCTTTTCTGACGCTATTCCGCGCGACAACTCAAATTCTTGCACTTGCTCTTGGCGCCTACCTGGTTGTGGAAGGCCAATTAACCGCGGGCGGAATGATCGCCGCGTCAATTATCGTCTCGAAAGCGACCACAACCTTCGATGCAAGCATCTCCTGCTTGCCGCGTATTATTTCTATCTGGAATATATTCAAAGCGCTTTTGGCCACCCCACAAGCCTCGACAAATTCCTTTACAGAAATTACAGAACTTTCGGGAAAGCTTAAGGTTGAAAATTTGATCTATCCCAAGGGACAAGGTCTGCCACCCCGTTTGGATCGTATTTCCTTTGATCTTTCGGCCGGTCAATGCCTCGCTATAATTGGCGTGTCTGGATCGGGAAAATCAACATTATTGCATGCGATGTGTGGGATCGATCCCTCTCCAATTGGAACCGTATTTTTAGACGAAACTGAAATTCGCACCCTCGGATTCGAAACCGCAAAAACTCAACTTGGATACCTGCCACAACGGGCAGAGCTTGTGGCAGGGACCATAGCAGAGAACATTGGTAATTTTGATCCGGCGCTCGATGATGAACGTGTTATTCAAGCTGCAAAGCGCGCTGGTGTACATGGGCTGATTTCGGCGCTACCGCATTCATATGACACGGATCTTACTCAAGAAGGCTACTTGCTGTCTGCGGGTCAACAGCAACGTATCGCCCTTGCGCGTGCAATATACTATCAGCCCTGCTATCTCTTCCTAGACGAACCAAACGCGCTTCTAGATGCTGATGGGGAACGTCAGCTTTGCGATACTTTGGCGCGCTTGAAAGAAGCTGGAACGACAATTGTTATGGTTCTGCATCGTTCAGGTATAATGGGACTTGCCGATAAAATACTGCGCCTCGACAATGGGAAGGTTGCTGATTTTGGCAACCGTCCTGAAGTGCTTCAGCGGATGGGTTCGGGTAAGCAACGTATCGAACTGCCCCTAAACCCTCAATCTTTGCAGGATCTACACGATTGGATCGCGTCACAATTCGCTCGCAGTAGCGATACTGAGTTTTCTCAAAAAACCATCATGGTGGGCACCGAACTATTCAATTTGGCAAGTAGCAACCGCCTCGAAAAAGACACGAGGAACGTTGTGTTTACTTTCAAATTCACCTCTGCTCATGCCTGCGAACTTGTGCTTCTCGATCCCGAGGCTCCAGATATTTCTTCGAGTTTGAAAAAGGTAAAATCAGTCATCGCACATCCAGAACCAGATATGTTGGAATTGACGACCGATGAACTCGCCTTAGCTGTCGTTATACAAATGGCCGATAGGCTGGATTTCAAAAAGGTAAAGGATTCATACATTTACGCGACCGAGCTTTCATCTGGTCAAACGACGCGAACAGGCAACCAAGAAGTGAGGCTCCATTAATGTCGAATTCCCATTCTTTACCATCGACCATATGTCGACCGCTTATAATTGGTAGCGCAACCTTGATCGGCTTCTTGGGGCTCTTTTTTCTCTGGGCAATCTTGGCTCCCCTTGCTTCAACCATTCACACATCCGGGACATTGATTTCTGAAACGCCCAGCTACGATGTTCAGCATGAATTCGGTGGGAAAATATCCAAAATTTACGTGAGGCAACATGACTTGGTGCGCAAGGGCGATCCTTTGATCGAATTCAACACAACTAACCTCGCCAAAACCCTCTCCCAAAGTCGCAAATTGATAACTGCGCTAGAAAGCGAAAACATAGCCATGAACGCGATCCTGACCCCTGAGATGCCAGAGGAAATGTTGGCGAATTCGACTGCTACAAAGACCGACAAGGTCAGATTTTCTTTAATTCTAAAGGCCCATCAATTGGACAAGCGCAGTTTGGCCGACAAACAACAGACAGCACTTGCGATGGAAAAATTATTTTTTAAAAAAATATCGCATCAGTCAAAGCGTGTCAGCTCGGTCATAGACCGCGTTAAGCGAGGAGAGGCGCTTCTAAAGAAGGGTGCGCTTACGCAAAAAGAGCTGGATGACGCTCGCGAAGAGTTACAATCTCTCCTCGCTGCTCGAGCAGAAGATGAAGCAAGGAGGATTCAAAATAGTCAAGAAGCCGCGGCGCTAAGACGTGAGATCGACAGCTCTGAACTGAATTTTCGTACCACCTTGTTTGACGCAATATCCGCTAATGAAAGGGAATTGGTCAACTTAACTAAGGAAGCGCTTCAGCTTTCCACCCAGATAGAGGCATCAAAAATAACTGCTCCCATCGATGGTTCCGTGATCTCGCTTGATTTTGACACGCCTGAGATGATTGCTGCAAGAGGTGTGACGTTGATGCAATTGGGTGACGAACTCTCAAATCCCCGCGTAAGCATTGTCATTCCAACTCATTCAATTGATCAGGTGGCACTTTACCAAAGCGGCAAACTCACTGTCCCAGCTCTTCCGCAACGAAATTTACCGAATGTCCGCGCAAAAATTATATCAATTTCTCCAGATGTGAAAAAAGACGCAGATGGCATCGCCCTTGGCTATCCAGCATTGGCAGAGATCAACCCCTCAGACCTTAAAGCTCTAGCCGCAAGCCTGTCCGGAGACTTATTGCTAGCAACAGGAATGCCCATCTCACTAGCTCTGGAAGGCCGCGAAATTACCTTTGCTCAATACCTAATTACACCATTTTTACGGGCCTTTGACGGAGCGTTGATCGAGTAAAACCCACTAGGATCTCAGCATATTCCAAACATCAATCAACTGCGACGTTTTACCGGACAATGATTTGGCGTTTGAAGAATCCTTTAGATGCGGCTCGATCTGTTTCGCGAGCACTTTGCCCAATTCAACCCCCCATTGATCAAAGGAATTCACCCCCCATATTACCCCTTGAACAAAAACCTTGTGTTCATAAAGCGCAATCAATCTGCCAAGGCTGTACGGGGATTGCTCTTTATACAAGATAACGGTTGAGGGTCGGTTTCCTGGAAACTCGCGATGCGCGACCAATGACTTAATCTCAGCTTCGTTTTTACCGGCGTCACGCATCTCCCCCTCGACCTCTTGAGCGGTTTTCCCAAAGGCAAGCGCGTGCGCCTGAGCCATCATATTTGCAGACAAAAGAATATGTTGATCCGCCAGATCACTGGTCGCGCGCGCGGGCATAATAAAATCAACGGGGATCGGATCAGTGCCCTGATGGATCATCTGAAAATAGCTATGCTGCGCATTTGTCCCTGGCGTCCCCCAAATGACGGGGCTCGTTTGTTGCTCAACAGTTTGACCGTCACGCGACACCCGTTTGCCGTTAGACTCCATATCCATCTGCTGAACATAACTCGAAAAGAATTCCATACGTTGATCGTAGGGAAGCAAAGCAATGGTCGGACATCCCATAATATTTCGTCGCCAAATTCCAACCAGGGCCATCAACACGGGTAGATTCTCGGACAAGGGCGCATTTTTAAAGTGCTGGTCCATGTCTCGAAATCCAGCCAGCATTGCCTCAAAATTCTTTCGCCCAACAGCGATGGCAATCGAAAGCCCAATGGCGGAACACATTGAATAACGCCCTCCGACCCAATCCCAAAAACCAAAGACGCGACTTTCATCAATTCCAAAGGCGGCCGTGGCGTCCAAATTTGTTGAAAGTGCCGCCAAATTTAGGTTTGCGTCTTCTTCATCTAAAACCGACAGAAGCCATTCTTTTGCGGCTCGCGCATTGGTTAAGGTTTCAATTGTGGTAAAGGTTTTTGATGCGATCAAAATCAAGGTGGTTTTCGGGTTTAGTCCATCGATCACATCTGACAGATGCGCCCCGTCAACATTTGACACAAAATGCACCTTTGGGCCGCCATCAGCGAAATTTGACAACGCGCGCACGGCCATTACTGGCCCTAGATCAGAACCGCCAATGCCGATATTGATGATATCCGTAAATTTATCGCCTTGGGCATTCGCATAGGTGCCAGATCGAACATCTTCCCCGAAATTTAGAAATCGCTCCCTGACCGACAAAACATCCTCCATAACGTCCTGCCCATCGGATTGATAGTGATCCTGCTCTTCTCCGCGAAGTGCCACATGCAAAACCGACCGATCCTCAGTCGAATTAATCTTATCCCCGGCATACATTGCGTCCCGAGCTTCCGCGACCTCTGCAACTTTTGCGAGCTCGATCAATCTTGCAAGAACACCCGCATCAACGCGCTCGTAAGAAAAATCGATAAATAAATCTTCTAGTTGAAAGGAAAGCTCCGAAAACCGATTTTCATTTGCCGCAAAGAGCTCGCGAAGATGTGTGGGTTCTAAGCGCTCCCACTCTTTGGCAAGACGAGCGAAGCTGTCGCGGACGGACTTGGACATTCGGTTTCCTTTCATGAATCCCCTGAATTTCAGGCTCCGAAATAACCTGAAGGAAAGCAACCCTCAAAACGAAAACAATCGGGAAATGCACAAAAATTGCATGATTTCCGCCAATCAATCTGCTTTAGTTCCACTAACCTTCAGGAGCCTAAAAAATGCCACTAGAAATGAACCTAAAGCCCTTCATCACCTGTGCCGTTACCGGATCCGGTAGCACGCAAGATCGAAGCCCGCATGTGCCTCGCTCCCCAAAAGAAATCGCCGACAGCGCCATTGCTGCGGCACGTGCTGGCGCGGCAATTGTTCATTGTCATGTGCGTGATCCGGAAACCGGAACCCCGTCACGCGATCTTAAGCTTTACCGCGAAGTGACGGATCGCGTGCGCGATGCCGATATAGATATGGTCTTAAATCTTACCGCAGGTATGGGCGGCGATATGGTGTTCGGCCCTGCCAATAGCCCCCTCCCCCTTGCCGATGGCACAGATATGATCAGCGCCGAGGAACGCGTGGCGCATGTGGCAGAATGCCTTCCAGAAATTTGCACATTGGATTGTGGCACGATGAATTTTGCCGAAGCCGATTATGTCATGACCAATACACCTGGCATGCTAGAGGCGATGGGTGCCATGATGGAAGATCTTGGGGTGAAACCTGAAATTGAGGCCTTTGATACCGGACATCTTTGGCTTGCCAAAAACCTTGCTGAAAAAGGCATTCTAAAATCACCCGCTCTTGTTCAATTGTGCATGGGGATCCCCTGGGGCGCACCTGATGACCTCAACACCTATATGGCCATGGTCAACAATGTGCCTGCCGATTGGAATTGGTCAGCTTTTTCCATCGGACGCAATGAGTTGCCTTATGTCGCTGCTGCGGTGCTTGCCGGCGGAAATGTCCGCGTGGGCCTCGAAGATAATATTTGGCTCGCCAAAGGAGAGCTTGCCACAAACGAAGCTCTTGTGGCGCGCGCACGCGCTATTGTTGAAAATATGGGCTGCGAACTTATGGGGCCAGAAGAGGTCCGCAAAAAGCTCGGCCTTACCAAACGAGCGCCTGTATGAAGACCGCATGCATCATCGGCGGCGGGGTCATTGGCGGCGGTTGGGCTGCACGTTTTCTTTTAAACGGATGGCGTGTTCAGGTTTTTGACCCCGATCCAGAAGCGCCGCGCAAAATTGGCGAAGT
>CAZRFT010000174.1:0-4057 GCA_964599255.1 uncultured Neptunicoccus sp.
GCAATACCAGCACCAGTCACACCACCCACAACCGAGTGGGTTGTTGAAACAGGTGCGCCGACCCAAGTTGCAAGGTTCACCCAAAGAGCAGCCGAGATAAGTGCGGCAAACATTGCAAAGACGAAAATCTGTGGGTCGCCCACCGCTTCGGGGTCAATGATCCCTTTGGAAATCGTGCCGACCACGTCGCCACCAGCAAGCAGCGCACCTGCTGTTTCAAAAATGGCCGCGATAATAAGCGCGCCGACCATTGTGAGCGCACCGGAACCCACTGCGGGGCCTACGTTATTTGCAACGTCATTTGCGCCGATATTTAGCGCCATGTAAGCGCCAATCGCAGCAGCGGCGATAACGATGATTGATTGTTCGCTCCAACCCAAGAACAGGCTGGCGATAAATCCAGAGAGGAGGATAAAGACAAATGCAATCGAAGGCGCCATATATTGGCGTCTGGTGTCTGCATATGCTGTTTCGAGTGAGACGCGGCTTTTTAGGTCGCGATCGAGTGTTTTGTTAATACGAGGCTTCTTAACCATCTGTGTGTCCGTTTTTTTAGCTTCAAAATAGAATCAATGGCGTGGAAACCCGTCGCCGGCGGTCGAATATGAAAGTTTTGTAACAGGATCATGACAATCGCCAAAAAACTGCCTAGAAATATGTGGTTAATTTCTTGAAATCGGGCCGCTCAAATCATGACGAATACAGATTACAACATACTCGTCGTCGAAGACGAACCCAGCCAGATGGAGCTTTTGTGTTATAATCTGGTCGCAGCAGGCTATTCACCTTTTCGCGCTGAAACGGCCGAAGAAGGGCTTTTGATCTTAGAAGAAGAGCATATTGATCTTATCTTGCTTGATTGGATGTTGCCCAACCTCTCTGGACTAGAGGCTTGTCGCCAAATCAAGCGAAACAAGAAAACCCGAAAAACGCCTGTTCTGATGCTGACCGCGCGTGGGGAAGAAGAGGATAAAATACGCGGGCTCGATACTGGGGCAGACGGGTATATTGTCAAACCTTACTCGATCAAGGAACTGCTTGCGCATATTCGCGCCGCGTTGCGCCGGATCGCGCCAACAGATGACGTTGAAAAATTAAACCACGAGGGTCTTTCGATGGATTTGGTGCGCCATGTTGTTTCCCTTGATGGAAATCCAATATCCCTTGGGCCCACTGAATTTAAACTCCTGAAAGTTTTGATGGAATCACCTGGTCGTGTTTATTCGCGCGACCAGTTGTTATCGCGTGTCTGGAAAGAGGAACTGGGGATCGAGACCCGGACTGTCGATGTTCATATTGGCCGATTGCGTAAACAGCTGAGCGCAAACAATGAAACAGATTACATCAGAACAATCCGAGGATTTGGGTATAGTTTAGGATCAGCTGACGCAAGCTAACTCCCTATGGCTAATTCACCCGCATTTACTGTGCCCGCACGAAGCACAGGTCATGCAGCCTTCGATCATTTGCATCCCTGGCGTTCCGCAATTGGGACAGGCCTTGCCCCCGCCCATTGCCACAACTTTCGCTTGTGGGTCAGATTTCAAATGCCCGCCTGCGCCTTCGATAAAACTAATGCGGACCATGTGTTCTTCGATCACACCACCGATTGCCGCCAAGATGGAAGGGACATATTTCCCCTGCATCCAAGCACCGCCTCGTGGATCAAAGACGGCCTTTAGCTCTTCCACAACAAAACTGACATCGCCACCGCGCCTGAATACAGCTGACACCATCCGTGTCAGTGCCAATGTCCAGGCGTAATGTTCCATATTCTTCGAATTCACAAAGACCTCAAAAGGACGCCGCTGGCCATTCACTACCACATCATTGATCGTGATATACATCGCATGTTCACTATCGGGCCATTTCAACTTGTAGGTTTGGCCATCCAATGTTTCGGGGCGATCCAGTGGCTCTGACAGATAAACAACATCCGCACCTAGATCGATTTCTGGCGCCTCTTCCGTTTCTTCTGACACTGACAAAACAGAACCTGTTACTTCATTTGGTCGGTAGGTTGTGCATCCTTTGCAACCCTGATCCCAAGCCGCCATGTAAACGGATTTGAAGTCTTCAAAGCTAATATCTTCCGGGCAATTGATCGTTTTTGAGATTGAGCTGTCGATCCATTTTTGGGCAGCTGCTTGCATGCGGACATGATCAAGCGGGCTTAGCGTTTGGGCAGAGACAAAATGATCTGGGAAAGGCTTGTCCCCAAATTTTTCGCGCCAAATGCGAACAGCGTAATCTTCGACTTTTTCTTCTTTATGCGTACCATCCTTCATCAGCACTTTGCGCGTGTATTCATATGCAAAGACAGGCTCGATCCCGCTCGAAACATTGCCTGCATAAAGACTAATTGTCCCCGTTGGCGCGATTGAGGTGAGAAGTGCGTTGCGAATACCCTTTTGCGCGATTGCCTCACGAACATCGTCATCCATAGCTTGCATCGTTTCCGAGGCAAGAAAAGCATCTTTGTCAAAGAGAGGGAACGCGCCCTTTTCTTCGGCCAAATCCGCGCTGGTCAAATAGGCCGCGCGTGCGATCAATCGCATCCAATTTTCTGTCTGTGCCGCGGCCTCTTCAGAGCCATAGCGCTGCCCCGTCATCAGCAAAGCATCCGCAAGCCCGGTCACCCCAAGACCAATGCGTCGTTTGGCCTTCGCCTCTTGCGCTTGGGCTTCAAGTGGGAAGCGGCTGACATCGACAACATTGTCCATCATGCGAACGGCTGTGGCGACGAGATCAGAAAGGCCGGCTTCATCCAAATTCCCCGTGCTTTCAAATGGTTCTTTCACCAAGGCTGCTAAATTGATGGAGCCAAGCAAGCACGCGCCATAGGGCGGCAAGGGTTGCTCGCCACAAGGATTGGTTGCCGCAATTTTTTCTGCATAGTGAAGGTTATTTTTTTGATTGATCCGATCGATGAAAATCACGCCAGGTTCGGCAAAATCGTAAGTTGAGCGGAGGATTTTTTCCCATAATTCCACCGCCTTTACTGTGCGGTAGGTTTTTCCATCAAACACAAGATCCCAATCCGCCTCTGCCTTAACCGCATCAATGAAAGCGTCCGTGACGAGCACAGAAAGATTGAACATGCGAAGCCGGGCTGCGTCCTGTTTTGCGCTGATAAAATCCTCAATATCGGGATGATCGCAGCGAAGTGTTGCCATCATCGCACCGCGACGTGAGCCTGCGGACATAATCGTGCGGCACATTGAATCCCACACATCCATGAACGAAAGCGGACCAGAGGCGTCCGCCGCTACACCTTTGACCAATGCACCTTTGGGGCGCAGGGTTGAGAAATCATATCCGATGCCGCCGCCTTGCTGCATGGTCAGTGCGGCTTCCTTGAGATTTTCAAAAATGCCGCCCATGTCATCAGGGATGGTGCCCATGACAAAGCAGTTAAAGAGGGTCACAGAACGATCTGTACCAGCGCCAGCGGTGATGCGCCCTGCAGGCAGGAATTTGAAATCCTTCAACGCCTCATAAAATTTCGGCGCAAAGTTTTCTGGGTGCTTCTCTTCTGAGGCCAAAGCGGTTGCGATACGTGACCAAGTGGCCTCTACGTCCGCGTCCACCGCTGCGCCAGTTTCGTCCTTCAGACGATATTTCATATCCCAGATTTGTTCGGCGATTGGCGCGGAAAAACTCATGATCTTCATTCTCAATTGGAAGGATCATATAGATAGCGGATTTACTTTCCTGATGCTACTGCTAAATCTTTCGCATGGGCGATGCGGTGCATTTAATCAAACTCTCTGTTGGTTCAGAAAGCGTGGACGGCTTGCGGGAATGGCAAGCAGGACGACGCAAGGAACTAAAGCGCGACCACTCGTTGCATATCACCCGCATGTGGCCCCGCCGCGAGGCAGAAGTGTTAAACGGCGGCTCGATCTATTGGATTATCAAAGGCTTCGTGCAAGCCCGCCAACGCTTGATCGGATTTGATGAAATTATTGGCGAAGACGGCATTCGGCGATGTGGCCTTATGCTTGATCCCGAACTGGTCGAAACCACGCATGCGCCAAGACGTCCCTTCCAGGGG
>CAZRFT010000175.1:0-12738 GCA_964599255.1 uncultured Neptunicoccus sp.
TAACCTAAAACTGAATGGACAAAATGCCTTCAAGCCCAAGCTTGATGATCTGATCGACAAGCAAGAAGAACAAGGCGACAAGTGTGGCCATGATCGCGACCATAATTGTTGTCACGGTTGTTTCACGGCGCGTTGGCCAAACAACTTTGGAAACTTCAGCGCGAACCTGCTGCATGAATTGAAGCGGATTTGTACGTGCCATGAACCTGTCCTTTAACATTAAAGCTGTTGCGTCTTAATTCCGGTTCAAAGGAAAGACAAGGCCTAGCCTTGTTCTGCGCGCGCCTCTGCGATGATCGTTTCGATCACCTCTGCATCGACGAATCCAGGAACCAATTGATCGCCGATAATAAAGGCAGGCGTTCCCGTGAATTGAAGGGCAGACGCATATTCGCGCGTAAGCGTAATATGCTCAGCAACTTCTGGAGCTTCCATATCAACTTTCATCTGATCAAGATCCAGACCAACCTCTTCGGCAACCTTCAGCACGCCTTCTTCTTTGATGGAATAGGCTGCAATTTTTGAATCCATCAAAGCCCAATGGAATTCGGAATATTTTCCTTGTTTCATTGCGGCAAGCGACGCTTTAGCAGCGTAGTCGGAGCCCGGCCCCAGAATGGGTAATTCGCGCATCACAACGCGGATATTGCCATCCTCTTCAATTACATCGCGCACCGCTTCAAAAGCGCGGCGGCAATAAGAACAATTATAGTCGAAGAATTCCACGATCGTGACATCCCCGTCAGGATTGCCAATAACGGGTGCATTATCCCCGCTTAGGAATACAACTTTGTTCGCCTCGAAAACTTCCACCGCAGCAAGGCGCTGTTCCTCTTGTTCGCGCTCTTGTAGGATCTGAATAGCCTCGGCAATTATTTCGGGATTTTCGAGAATCGCTTCCAATGCTAGTTCTTTGATACGGGCATCATCCTGTTGCGCCGCGAGAGGCAAAGTTGATGCTAGGGCGATGAAGCTCGCTGTGATAAGATTTTTAGGCATGAAGCTCTCCCAATTTCAACGGAGCTTAAGTGAGTTTGGAACGAAACGAAAGTGAATAGAAATCACGATTTGATGTGGAAGGATATTAAATGCGAAAGATTATAAAGGCTTTGGTTTTATTGGGCCTTATCGGCGCCGTTGTCGCTTGGTTAGTGACTGCACCCGCCACAGTTGATGCGGCGCGTTTCGACGGTCTCAGCGGGGATGCAGAAAAAGGTGGGCTCGTCTTTGCCGCTTCGGGTTGCAATTCCTGTCATGCCGCACCTGATGCCAAGGGTGATGACAAGATGATCCTGACGGGCGGGCTGCATTTTGCCTCTGATTTTGGCACCTTTATTGCCCCTAATATCTCTCCTTCGGAGGCAGGGATTGGCGATTGGACGGTCGTTGATTTGGCCAATGCCATGACGAAGGGTACCTCGCCAGCTGGCAAGCATTACTACCCTGCATTTCCCTATACCTCCTATAAACATATGACGGACCAGGATATCAGCGATCTCTATGCCTTCATACAGACATTACCGAAAAGCGATGTGGCCACTCAGCCGCATGATGTCGGCTTTCCATTCAATATTCGCCGCTCGCTAGGGGGATGGAAAATCCTGTTTAACCCAACCGCCTATGCGTTGAAGGTCCCTGATGATGCCCTGCTTCAACGCGGGCGTTATTTGGTTGAAGGGCCTGGTCATTGCGCTGAATGCCATACACCCCGAAACGCACTTGGTGGGTTTAAAAGAGATGCTTGGCTCGCAGGCGGACCGAACCCAGATGGTCCTGGAATTATACCGTCCATCCGACCCAATGATCTTGGCTGGTCCCAAGCAGAAATCTTTGAATATCTAAAGACAGGTTTTACCCCAGAATTTGATGTGGTTGGCGGATCGATGGTTTCCGTACAAGAAAATATGGCACTGTTACCCGATGAGGAATTGGCTGCAATTGCATCCTATCTACTTGCGCTTGAACCGAAATAGGCGGTCTTTCAGAAACCAGGCCTTGGTTAAACGCAAAAGCATTTCCTTGTTAACAACGCCTGGCGTAAAACTGGCATGAAAAAGGTATGCCGATCCGGCTGGCCACATAAATTTCAACCTTCGCCTTCTTAGAAGCCCATAAAGCGCCCCGTTTGGGAAAAGGGATTCGGGCAGCAAGTATAGTTTCTTTAAATATTCGGTCCGCTCTGAAAAATAAGCCTTCATAACATCTTGATCATGTCCCAATTCCGGATTCTTCAGGGCATGCTTGTAAAGGCGATCCAACAGCGTGATATTGGACTTCGATTTTCGAAAACACATAAAACCGGCGCACATCTTTTGAGGATAATTACCGTCGTTTTCGGCCTGGCTCAGAATCGGAAAATCTTCCATGGCCTGCTCTAGGAAAGGTGTCGGGTCTTTAAAGAATGCGATGTCACAATCCGAAAAGATAACCCCGTCAAAACCCTCTTCTAGCGCGTTTTTGATTACAGTAAACTTTTCCCAAGTAATTCTATTGAATTCATTAGTGCCAATTTGATGGTAATTTTGGTCGTCAAGCAAACCAGCGACCGCCAATTGGCGAAGATCAGCTCGGTGCCGCAAGCAAATTCCTTCCAATACCGCCCATTCGCTTATTGTCGAATAGACGATAATTTTACCGTCATAGCCTGCCCTTCTTAGGCTTGCGATACTATTTTGGAATAGTCGAAGAATCTCTTTGCCGTGGACAAGATACGTAAAACAGAATTTCAATGCGGCGCACCCCCTGAAGTTATCTTTCATTAATTAGCAGTTGAATGCCGGTGCGAAAATTCGTTTACCGTTCTGGACGTTACAGTGCAACACGCCAGAATTACGGAGAGTTAAGGTGCCGAAGTCATCACGTCCAATCCTTGTCGCCGGAGGCGCTGGCTTCATTGGTCATCACCTTTGCAGCCAACTTGTTCGATCTGGATTGTCCGTTATTTGCGTCGACAACTTTCACACTGGTTCTTTCGAGAATATTGCGCATCTTGAGCGAGAAGTTGGTTTTGCATGGACGAAACAGGACGTTACTGATCCTCTTGATTTCGAAGTTTCCGAAATAATTAATCTCGCATGCCCTGCAAGCCCAGTTCACTATCAAACTGATCCGGTGCGCACACTAAAAACAAACGTGCTAGGCGCAATCAACTTAATCGAGCTTGCCGAGAGAGAATCTTGTCAAATTCTTCATGCCTCCACGAGCGAGGTCTACGGAGATCCCGAAGTTCATCCCCAAACCGAGGACTATTGGGGTTATGTAAACCCCATCGGACCGCGTTCGTGTTATGATGAAGGAAAACGCTGTGCGGAAACACTGCTGTTCGATCACGCAAGAGAATATGATCTGCCGATAAAAGTTGCCCGAATTTTCAATACATTTGGGCCCAATATGCATCCTAATGATGGTCGTGTGGTCAGTAATTTCATCATGCAAGCGTTGCGAGGAGAGGACTTGACCGTCTATGGCAAAGGCGAACAAACCCGCTCGTTTTGTTATGTGGACGATATGATTGATGGGTTAATGGCATTGCGAAATGCTCCACGTGAAATGCAAGGGCCCTATAACCTTGGCAACCCGCAGGAAAAAACAGTCCTGGAATTGGCTGAATGGGTGATTTCACGCATTGGCGGTACTTCGAAAATAACCTTTAAGCCCCTCCCAACCGACGATCCACAAAAACGAAAGCCGGCTATTGAAAAGGCTAAGGCGGATTTGAATTGGGAACCCAAAGTATCGATTGAAGACGGTCTTGATCGAACGATCAGTTACTTTAGGTCTCGCTTTTTCGAATAGGCGTTTCGGCGAGTCTGCATGGGTTCGCAAAAGTTTAACCAAATTTGAACAAAAAGAGAACAATTAACCTTCGCTTCAGAGGATCGCGTTAGGGTTGGTTAGGTTCAATTTTGGGAAAAATCTATGACTGGCACCGAGCTATTTGAAATTCCGCCCGCACCCGAAAATCCTGTGGAATATGCAGCCACGATTCGCGATGAGCCGATCATCGATACGGTTCGCCGCGCAATCAACAATCGCCATGTGATGCTGGCTTATCAACCCGTGGTCTACGCAAATGATCCTGAAAAAATCGCCTATTACGAGGGGCTGATCCGTGTTTTGGATAAGTTTCAAGAAGTGGTGGAGGCCAAACATTTTATCCCGCAGGTGGAGACGATGGAATTGGGGCGTATTCTTGATTGCCATGCGTTGAAACTCGGGCTGCAAGCGCTTCAATCCGAACCAACCTTGCGTCTAGCCATAAATATGTCAGCGCGATCCATCGGCTACCCCGCTTGGATCAATACATTGCGCAAAGGTATGGAAGCCGATGAAACCGTGGCGCAACGGCTGATCCTAGAAATTACCGAAGAAAGCGCGATGACGGTACCAGAATTGGTCTCAAGTTTCATGAATGATTTACAGCGCTATGGAATATCCTTTGCCTTGGATGATTTCGGCTCTGGCTACACGGCGTTTAGATTTTTCAAGGAATTTCAATTCGATATCGTCAAAATCGACGGCCAGTTTGTTCGCAAAATCCAAGATGATCCTGACAATCAGGTGCTAGCCGCTGCCTTGTTAGGCATTTCGAAACATTTCGATATGTTCACAGTTGCAGAACAAGTCGAAAGCGAGGGGGAGCTTCAGCACCTGCGCGACATGGGCGTGGATTGTGTCCAAGGTTTTCATCTTGGACTGCCGCAAATCGTGCCGGAATGGACCGCCCCGCTTTATCGAAATGCCGTCAATGAATAGGAATTTATTGGGAGAGCTGGGAAATTTCGTCTTTGAGTTTCAGTTTCTCTCGTTTCAATTCTTGGACCTCCACAGTGCTTGCCGATGGTGAATGTTCGAGGCGTTCGACTTCCTCTGAAATAGCTGCATGTTTGCGCTTCAATTCGGTAACATGGGCTTCAACACTCATTTAGTATCTCCTTGTCGTTGAATGTGGATGGGTTTGGTTTCTGAACTCCTCGTCAGTTTGTCCAAGAATGTCTCAAGGATAGGTTAAGCAGAAATTTAAATTTGTCACGAATTTCTTGAATTGACGTCGCGCCCAGCAGCTATTTCGGCTGAAGCTCGCTTAACGCCATACCTTCACGCAGAACGCTCTTCGCCGCTTTTGTATAACTATCCCGATCGCCATCATGATGTTGCCCTTCATGCATTACAAATGGCCCAAGCAACTCAGTCGGTGCTTTGATTGCTTTGCGCGCCTGAATTATAACACGCTTCGCGCTTGAGCCCTTGCGACTGGCAATTGGCAAAATGCGGATAGCACCACATCCATCAGAGGTCGCAGTCAGTAGTTCAGGCAATCGATCCGTCCGCATGATCGTGGTGAAATACCCACCCTGTTTGAGCCGTTTTAAGGAATGGCGCACCCATTCTGAAAGGGAATCATCGCTTACGTGCGCAGTTGCTTTGCCGATAGCTTGGGGCGCAACTGCATCTTTTGCATCAAAAAAGGGCGGGTTCGTCATCACGTGATCAAACACCCGCTCTTTGAGATCTGTTGGCGTTTGAAACAGGCTCCCTTTTACAACCTCAATATTGCGATTGTTTCGCCCCGCGTTTTCAACAGCGAGGTCTGCATAGTCCTCTTGAATTTCCAAACCGGTGGCAACAACTGCTATTCTGTTCAACAGACACATGCTGGCCGTGCCAACCCCACATCCAACGTCGAGCACCGTTTCCCCCGATTGCGCTGGAACAGCCGCGGCCATCAGCACGGCATCCGTCGAGGCGCGAAAACCGTCTTTGGGTTGACGTATTTGTAACTGCCCCCCCAAAAATGCATCCTCAGAGAGGCCTTCGGGTAAGGTCATAAAGAGGGCTCTAATTCATTATCCCGCAAAATTGCACAGGCACGAAAATGCTCTTCTGTGCGGACCATCATCCGGCGCGGCAATATGCCCACCGAACCTTGGAACGCGCTCGTGTGGACGTCCATAATGAAGCACTCTATACCCTCGGCCTTAAGAAGGGCTGTGGCAAAAGTCATCGCCGTTGGATCATTCGTGCGGAGCAATTCTTTCATAGCTCTATCATGGCGCATCCAAGCCCATCTTGTCGAGCATGAAGGAATGGTGAGGAGTTCACAGCCATGTCATCTAAAAAGCCTCAAGATCGCCTGCGCGAGCTGCTCGCGGATGATTTGGAAAAGGTGAACAATCTTATCGCGACCCGCATGCAATCCGAACATGCACCGCGTATTCCAGAGGTTACAGCCCATTTAGTAGAAGCGGGCGGAAAACGACTGCGCCCGATGCTGACATTGGCAGCGGCCAATATTTGTAACTATGACGGCCCGTTTCATGTTCATCTGGCGGCCACGGTGGAATTTATTCACACCGCAACGCTGCTTCATGATGATGTCGTCGATGAAAGTGAACAACGTCGCGGACGCCCCACCGCCAATCTATTGTGGGACAATCAAAGTTCTGTCTTGGTCGGGGATTATCTGTTTTCCCGCTCGTTCCAGTTGATGGTCGAAACGGGGCGTATCGATGTTTTGGATGTTCTGGCCAACGCCTCTGCCGTGATAGCGGAAGGGGAGGTTTTGCAGCTTTCTGTCGCGCGCAATCTGGATACCAGTCAGGAAACTTACTTGAAGGTTATTCGCGGCAAAACCGCTGCCCTTTTTGCTGCTGCCTGCAAGGTCGGCGGCATGATCGCAGACGCATCGGATGATCATACACGCGCCCTGAACAATTATGGGGATGCACTGGGGATTAGCTTTCAGATGATCGATGATCTTCTCGATTACACGGGCGAAGCAAAATCCTTGGGTAAAAATGTCGGAGACGATTTCCGCGAACGGAAGATTACATTGCCGCTGATCAAGGCCGTTGAAAAAGCGGATGCAAACGAGCGTAAATTTTGGGAACGCGTCATCGCCAAAGGCGATCAGCAGGATGGCGATCTAGAACAGGCGATGTCAATTTTTGAGCATCACGGCAGTTTAGAAGAAACCAAAGCCGAGGCGGAATTTTGGGTTGCGTGTGCGCATAGCGCGTTAGAAGAGCTTCCTGCTTCTGAAACCCGCGATCTGCTACGTGATATTTGCGACTATATCCTGTCGCGCACTGTCTAGCGGCTTCCCTTTATTGTCGTCACCTGAACCCACCAATTCGGGTGATTTTTCTGAATTCGTTGGCACGCGCTTTGCGCCTCCTCTCTAGTTTCATAAATCCCAAAACAGGTCGCCCCGGAACCCGACATGCGCGCAAGTGCAGCGTCTTCCAACGCGTCCAGTACCGTAGAAATTTCTGGTAAAATATTGATCGCCGCTGATTGCAGGTCGTTTCGGCAACTTCTTAGATAGGCGATCCAATCTTCGGTTGAACTCGACTGTGGTAAGGGTTCAAGGGCGGCGTTCTCTTTCTTTCCAAGCTCTGAAAATACCCCACTTGTTGATAGCGGCTGGTTGGGGTTAACCAAAACTGCGGGCAAATCTGGCAAATTGGTAATCGAAGTTAATCTCTCCCCGACGCCGGACATTTGCATTGGCTTTGCTTCAAGACAAACGGGGACATCCGCACCCAGGGATAAGATCTTTGCCGGTTCAAGTTTATTGCCAAGCATCTTTGAAAATACCCGAATTGTCGCAGCAGCGTCCGCTGATCCGCCCCCAATACCTGATGCAACGGGCAGATTTTTAGTGAGTTCAATTTTCCCCGCTGGGCGATCGAAACACAGCGCCGCATCCAAGACCAAATTGTTTTCCATCGCTAATCCATCAGCAAATGGACCCTTTATTGCCAGCGACAGTTCGCGCTCTGGCTCCACCGATACTAGGTCACCCAATTCAGCGAATGCGACAACTGAATCCAACACGTGCAGCCCGTCAGCACGCAATCCAGTAACATGAAGGGCGAGGTTGATTTTCGCAGGTGCTACTTCGTGAATGATCACTATTATTGCGCCCCAGCAAAGGCTTGTTCTTCCTGTAGGATAATATCGAGCCCTCGTTCCAGCTTGTCACGAATGCGCGCGGCATCTTTTTCCAATGGTTCAAACGAAAGAGCGCGTCGCCATTGAAACTCTGCCTCGCGTTCGCGACCAACTTTCCAATACACATCGCCAAGATGGTCGTTAATCACTGGATCAGTTGGTAGCAATGCAATCGCCTTTTCCATTGGCGCAACGGCCTCTTTGAATTTACCCAACCGATAATATACCCAACCCAAACTATCCGCGATTGCACCGCTATCTGGGCGCAAATCAGCAGCAAGACGGATCATGTCTTGGGCTTCATCCAGTTTTTCATTTCGTTCAACAAGCGAATAGCCCAGATAATTCAAGACGCTTGCCCGATTGGGCGACAATTCCAAAGCGCGGCGAAAAGAGGCCTCTGCTTCGTCCCATCGATCCAATTCAAAATTGCAAATGCCTTTTGCGTGGTAAATGAACCAATGATCAGCTCGAAATCTGTCAATCACTTCTTCTGCGCGCGCATAGGCTTTGAGCGCATCGATACATAGATTATCCATGCGGTAAATGTCCCCGATGGCAATCGAAAGTCTTGGATCGTTGGGCAAGTCCCGCTCCAACCCACGCAGCACTTCAATTGCAGCTTGGTTCTGACCTGCATCGACCAATGCATCCGCACGTCCGAATTCTGAATCCAGAAACTCAAAATCACCCGGTTTGATTTTGTCATATTCTCGAAGGGCCAACTCAAATTGGCCAAGGCCCACAAACTGTTCGGCGGCGAATAAAGTAAGTTCATTTTGCTCGATCAAGATCGAGCTAAGCTTGGCCAAAGCAAGGTTCAAATAATCCGCTTGATGGCTTTCAAGAACGGTCGCTAAAGAAAGAAAGGTTTCAGCCACACCCTCTTTCGCGGTGGAAATTTTGTCATAAGGCAAAACGCTGGCCAAAATTTGGCGGCGTTGTTGGTTCCAGATTTCTGGGGCGAGCGCTTGGCGAAGGCTATCATGAAGCAAAAGCGCGCGATCACGTTCCCCTAGTTCTGACAAGATTTGCACATGAGCAAGGATCGATCCGGTTGTAAGGCGAAGGTTCCCGCGTTCATCGCCCGTTAAGATTTTATCGGCCCCTTCGAAATCTCCAACGGAGGCAAGAACAAGAGCTTTGTGAAATTGCCCGAATATTTCTGCCGCCAAAGGTTCTTCCATTCGATCGAGGCTGCTCAACGCTTTGTTAATCGAGCCCTGCCCCAAAGCGACCCAGCCAGACAGCAATCCGTGTAAAATCGGCGGGAAGCTTGCTTCCGCCTCCTCAAGCAAGCTGCTAGCGGCATCGAAATCTTCGCGATTAACAGCCTCGGTCAATAAAATAAGTTCAGCAATCTCACTTTGAAGATCTTGCCGATCCAATCTTCGCGCATAATCAACAGCCCGGTCAAAATCATCAACGATAAGCGCGGGCAGTACAGCATTGCTCAATATTTCGGCGGCGCTCTCGTCAATCGCTAAGGCTTGTTGAAACCGTATGTCCGCCGTTTGAAAGTCGCTTTGCGCAAGCGCATTATTCGCAGCAAGATAGTGGCTGAGCAAATTTTGTGCCGATCCTGGCAACGCCCAGATCACCGTGTAGACAAAAAGAATAACAAAGAGACGCTGCATGCCAAACCTGCCGTTAGAACGAGGTGAGGTTAAAGCGCATCACCCTCAGTTACAATGCCTGAATGTTGTGGGTATGGGCCCCGCTGAAACGCGGGGTGGGTAAGTGTGCAATCGCCCCAACCTGCATAAATTTGCAGGGTGGGAGCGTTTCAGCGGGGACCGCTTACATATTGGGGTAGTTTGGTCCCTCGCCGCCTTGCGGTGTTGCCCAAGTGATATTTTGACTTGGGTCTTTGATATCGCAAGTCTTGCAATGCACACAGTTTTGCGCATTAATTTGGAACCGCGGATTTGATCCATCATCATCGCGGATGACCTCGTAAACACCTGCCGGGCAATAGCGCTGTGCGGGTTCTGCAAACTCTGGCAAATTGACATCAATCGGGATCGATGGATCCGCAAGCTGCAGGTGGCAGGGCTGTTCTTCTTCGTGATTTGTTGCCGAAAAGCTTACATTCGTCAGGCGATCAAAGGACAAAACCCCATCTGGTTTTGGATACTCAATCGGCGCATAGTCAGCGGCTTTTCCAGTACTTTCCGCGTCCGATTTGCCATGCGCGACAGTGCCAAACAAAGAAAATTTGAAAATGGTTTGGAACCACATATCAAATCCACCCAGTGCCACACCGAGTTTCGCGCCATATTTTGCGCGAAGTGGGGCGACGTTGCGCACGATATTAAGATCCTTGCCCACGGGCCCTTCCCGCAACGCACTATCATATGCATCCAACGTGTCACCTTCGCGACCCGCCTTGATGGCTTCGACCGCAACTTCGGCAGCTTCGATACCTGAATGCATGGCGTTGTGGTTACCTTTGATCCGCGGCAAATTCACTAGGCCAGCCGAACAGCCCAATAAACATCCACCTGGAAAAGCCGATTGTGGGATCGATTGGAATCCGCCTTTTGTCACAGCACGGGCGCCGTAAGCCACGCGCTTACCGCCTTCTAGCACTTTGGCAATGCGCGGGTGATGCTTCCAACGCTGGAATTCCATGTAAGGGAAAAGATGTGGATTTTTATAGTTCAAATCGACGATGAAGCCGACATAGACTTGATTGTTGTCGAGGTGATACAGGAACGACCCGCCGCTATCTTCGGTCATTGGCCAACCCATCGTGTGAGTCACTTCACCTTCATTGTGGTTTTCGGGTTTTACTTCCCAAATCTCTTTCATCCCGATGCCAAATTTTGGCACATCTGAATTGGCGTCGAGTTCGTACTTCGCAATAACCTGTTTGGCCAGCGATCCACGCACGCCTTCGGAAAGGAAAACATATTTCCCGTGAAGCTCCATGCCTGGCTCATAAGCAGGCCCAGGCGTCCCATCAGGGTTTTTGCCAAATTCGCCGGCAACTACACCTTTGACCTCGCCATTTTCTCCATAAACCAACTCAGAACACGCCATGCCTGGAAAAATCTCAACACCCAGCGCCTCGGCCTGCTCTGCCAACCAGCGGCAAACATTCCCCATGGAAACAATGTAATTGCCATGATTGTTCATCAAGGGTGGCATTGTGATATTTGGAATTTTTGATGCTTTGGTTTCGGTAAGATTAAGGAAGTTATCCTCTTTCACGGCCACTTTGATCGGTGCGCCTTTTTCTTTCCAGTCTGGGATCAAACGAGTCAATCCAGAAGGATCAAGCACCGCACCTGATAATATATGCGCGCCAACTTCAGAGCCCTTTTCAAGGACAACAACTTCTAAAGAGCTATCGAGCTGCTTTAATCGGATCGCGGCAGACAAGCCCGAGGGCCCTGCGCCCACAATCACGACGTCATATGGCATGGATTCGCGTTCAATATCTGACATTGGGTCCTCCCAAATTCACATTCAAAATCCAATGCGTTGTGACAGAAATTAGCCCGTCCATCAACAAATTCGCGACGTCAATCGGTCAGAATACGCCGATTGTGGACAGCGCAGAGAACTCTTGCACCTTAGCAAGAGGAATCCTATTGTCTGGTTTCGACGTGACAAGAGTTTACGAGAGACCTTCATGGACAAAATACCAATGACGCCTGCGGGCTTTAAGGCTGCGGATGAAGAACTAAAGCAGTTAAAAAGCACGGATCGCCCCAATGTCATTAAGGCAATTGCAGAGGCGCGCGAACATGGTGATTTGTCTGAAAATGCCGAGTATCATGCAGCGCGTGAACAACAGAGCCATATTGAGGGTCGTATCAAAGAATTAGAGGCGATCATTTCTAAAGCGGATGTCATCGATGTCACCAAACTGTCTGGCGCGGTTAAGTTTGGTGCGACAGTGGAAATCGTTGATGAGGATACTGATCAAGAAAAGACTTACCAAATTGTGGGTGAGTTTGAGGCCGATATTGAGCGCAACCTGTTAAACATCAATTCCCCGATTGCACGGGCATTGATTGGAAAAGAAGTTGGCGACAGCGTCGAAGTGCGAACGCCTGGCGGCGAGAAATTCTATGAAATTCTCTCGATTAAATATATCTAGGCTCATATGAGCGAGGAAAACCCGAATTTAATCGAAAAATATGACAGCCAGATATCACCGGCGGTCGCGATTGGTGTATTAATCACCGCTGCGTGGTCGATACTGGTCATTTTATTTTTCATCTTTTCGAGCCAATCCGTAGCAGAGGCATTCGGCACGCCGCTATTGGGTATTTTGACGCTTCTGTCGATTTTCCTGCCCATAGTTCTGATCTGGACAATTACGCTCACTGCTAATGCAACGCAGCGCCTAAAAAGAGAGGCAAATGTCTTGCGTGCAGAAATGCGCGGTGTCGCGTCTGAACTCCGCATCACGGCAGATCGATTTCCGAAAGATCAGCAAGAAATAGTGAAGCAATTGAAATTGATTGCGGAAATGACGCTTCAAAATGACAAACGCCTTCGCGAAATTGGTCAAAGCCAAGTCGAGGCACTGCCCGTCGATGTGGTGGACATGAACAAAACTGTTTTTGGTGACTTTCAAGCGCCTGAAGCTGATGGGCAGATATCCCTGCCTCTACAAGTTAGCGATGATGGCGAGCTTCCACCCATGCCCGTGGAAGATGTTATCGTCTCGCTCAATTTTCCAAATAATGCGCAGGACAAAGATGGTTTTCGCTCCCTACGTCGTGCGATGCGAGACCGCAAACTGCGCCAAATGCTCGATTCCGC
>CAZRFT010000176.1:0-3321 GCA_964599255.1 uncultured Neptunicoccus sp.
AATTGAAGATTGGTCGTCCGCGTCAGCTTTACATGGGCGCGACCACGCGCGATTACGTGGACGTGGACAAGCGATAAGCTCGCCTAATCCTCTTTCAAAAGCGCGCTCAGGCGCGCTTTTTCTTTTGCGCTAAGCCCTTCATTCTGTACTTCCTTTCGCGGCATGCGAAGGGCAACGAAGAGACCGATCATAAACAAGATCGGTGCAGATCCCCAAAGCAAAATGTTTCCGCATGTAAACCTCGGCTTTAGCAACACAAACTCGCCGTACCGATCGACCAAAAACTGGCGCACATCCTCATCACTGTCGCCAGCCATTATTCGTTCTCGAATAAGCACACGCAAATCTTTTGCAATCTGTGCGTCCGAGCTGTCGATGGGTTCGTTCTGGCACACAAGACAGCGAATTTCCTTGGACAAGTCGCGCGCCCGCTCTTCGAGCTTCGGATCGTCCAACACTTCGTCTGGCTCGACGGCAAAGACCGCGAAGCTGAGCATTAGCCATATAAATATAACGCGAAAGATCATTCAGCCGGCACCGTCTTAGAACGCACGCCAACACCAAGTCGAAAGCGCCGATCCGTCATACTTACCAAACCACCCAAGGCCATGATGCCAGCGCCGATCCAAAGCCACATCGCAAATGGCTTGATCCAGGTTCGAAGTACAATCCCATCCGCCTGCTTTTCCCCCAAAGCAATATACAAATCACGTGTAATTCCCGATGAAATCCCCGCCTCGGTTGTGAACATCTGCTGGACGGGATAAAACCGCTTCTCTGGCTCTATGACGGCAATTAAACGATCTCCCTTAAAGGCGGAAATAGTTCCTCGTTCGGCTTGGTAATTTGGCCCCTGAATCGGCGAAACGCCGTCTACGCGGAACTCATAAGCTCCAAGCGCAAAACGCTCGCCAGGAATTGCTAGCCGAACATCTTCCCTTTCCCATGCGGTGATGGCCGAGGCACCGAAGATGAATAAGCCCAGTCCAATATGCCCAAGTGCCTTGCCGAAGTCGGACCGTGGCAAATTAACCAAGCGTCGCCCACTAGCTGCAAAATCTTTTTTCTGAATTTGGACACGATCTGCGAGCTCCCAAATCGCGCCACCGACAAGCCATGTAGAAAGTGCAATTCCAACCGGGGCAAGATAGGCGATGCCAGTTTGCAGGCTAAAAGCAAGCGACCCCAAAGCAAGCGCCAAAGCAAAAACACCACGCTGTTTGCGGAGCGACTTGCGCCAATCGCCACGCTTCCATGGCAGGATCGAAGCGAGCGGTAAAATTACGGCCAATCCAACAAGAAATGGCACAAAGGTCAGATTAAAAAACGGGGGACCGACGGAAAGTTTTCGGCCCGTGGTCAGCTCTGCAATCAATGGCCAAATCGTACCTAGGAAAACAACAAAGCAGCTTGCCACCAACAACAGGTTATTCATGACTAAGCCGCTTTCACGACTGACAAGCGAGAACCCAGAACGTGCGCGCAGCGCCGATGCACGCGCCGCAAAAAGGGTCAATGCGCCGCCAGTAAACAATATTAAGATCATCAAAATATAGACTCCACGCTCAGGATCATTCGCAAAAGCATGAACGGAAGTGATGACACCTGAGCGCACAATAAACGTTCCTATCAACGAAAAGCTAAAGCCCAAAATCGCGAGTAGAACTGACCAACTTTTCAACACCTCGCGTTTTTCGACAACAATCGCGGAATGCAAAAGTGCTGCAGAGATAAGCCAAGGCATGAAACTGGCGTTTTCAACAGGATCCCAGAACCACCAGCCACCCCAGCCGAGTTCGTAATACGCCCACCACGATCCTAGCACGATACCGATGGTCAATGTTGTCCATGCAAGAAGCGCCCAGGGGCGCACCCAACGTGCCCACGCAGCATTCACCTCTCCTGCCCAAAGCGCGGCCACGGCAAAGCTAAACGTCATAGAGAGCCCCACATAGCCCAGATAGAGAAACGGTGGATGAAAAGCGAGCCCTGGATCCTGTAGGAGCGGGTTCAAATCATTGCCATCCAAAGGCGGGTGCGGAAGTCTTTCAAACGGGTTCGATGTAAAAAGGAGAAAGGTTAAAAAAGCGACCGAAATTGCGGCCTGTACTGACAGCACGCGAGCACGCAAAGTCTCAGGAAGGTTCGCACCAAAGAGCGCAACCAACGCCCCATAAAGGCTCAAGATCACAACCCACAGTAACAACGATCCTTCGTGGTTCCCCCAAACGCCTGCTATTTTGTATAGCATTGGCTTCAGAGAATGGCTGTTCGACGCAACAACCCGCAAGGAAAAGTCTGAATTAACAAAGGCATAAGTCAGGACCAAAAACGCGCCAAAGGTTAAAACCGCCTGCAACAACGCAGCAGGTTCTGCGGTCAGAATGAAATTACGTCGTTTAGAGGCCACGCCGATGGCGGGAAGCACCGTTTGAATACTCGCCACAACGAGAGCCAAAACAATCAAGAAATGCCCAAATTCCGCGACCATGCAATTCGCCTTTTCGTTGATGAACGGGCTATCGCATGGACGCTCTCATTTCAATGCACATTACCGCGTGGCAATCTCTCAATCACGGCCGCGTATCGCTTCCAATGCTTTATTTTCGTCTTTGGTCGCCCGACCCAATGGCCCTGGATTGGGCTTTCTTTTGGGGGTGCGTAAATAGTGAAGCTCTCGCGCCCCAAAGTAGAAAGAAACAACTGCGCCCAATAACCACCAAAGCGGCTCTGGCACCAGTTGCAACCCCCGCATACGCATTGAAAAGCCTATCGGGTCTGCCATGGCATAGGCAAATAATCCGACTGTTCCCAACGCCAAGATGGGTCTAGGTAGACGATTGAGCGCGTTTACAAAACGATCAAACCACCCCTCTCGCTTGGAGCTAAACTCCGCGGCAAATTGTTCATAATTTGCAATTCGCTGTTCATGAAGATGCGCCTCAAGTTCAGTTTTATTGGGAACAAACACTTCCGCTACGCCTTTGACCACGCGACCCAAGCCAAAAATTTTTCCAATTAAACCCATCCAGATACCCTTTCGCGATGCTCCTTTTGCGAAAGATGGTATTTTTTTGAAATGAATTCTTCCGCACGTAAAATCCATCCTCCTTTTCCACCATCGCGACGGCGCGCATATTTTCGACTTTGCGGCCGGCGATCGCCAATTCTGTAGTAATAATTTCGTCGCGCAATCCCGTAGGCGTCCACAAATTCCGCTCCATGTTCATCGGCGCAACGATGACACGCGCCGATACTTAACCGACCCAGAACACCATCCACACGCAAATTGTGACCCAATTCATTTAAAAGCCTTTGCAA
>CAZRFT010000177.1:0-17013 GCA_964599255.1 uncultured Neptunicoccus sp.
CGTCCCACGATCGACGCGCGCGCAATCCCCAAAGATGGCGAGCGAAAAAGCAGAAGAAATCGGATTTCCCGTTGTGCTCAAAGGTGAAGGGCTTGCGCATAAATCAGAAGCGGGCGCCGTTAGGCTTGGGTTGACCACCAAAGAGAGCGTAGTAGATGCAGCGGGTTCCATGTCTTGTTCATCATTTCTTGTTGAAGAAATGGTTCCGAACGCCCTAGCGGAAATCCTAATTGGCGTCATCAAAGACCCAGCATACGGTTATGTCATGACGCTAGGCGCTGGCGGTGTTTTAACCGAACTTCTAGAAGACACCGTTTCGCTTCTGCTGCCCGTATCCGCCAATGATCTTCAGACTGCGCTAGCTGGCTTACGCCTCTCTAAGCTCCTCGATGGATACAGAGGCGCACCAGCGGTTGATAAAATGGCGATTATTGACGCCTGCCTTTCCATTCAAGACTATGTTCTAAAAACTCATGCGTATGAGGTAGAGGTAAATCCCCTTCTCTGCGGCGAAGATTTCGCCATTGCCGTTGACGCGCTTATCAAAGGAGATCCGACATGACGGACAACCCGATCAAAACCGAAAAGCTTGGCCATGTTTTGCTGGTCACACTTGATCGACCCAAAGCCAACGCCATTGATTTGGCCACAAGCCGCATCATGGGGAAAGTTTTCACCGAATTTCGCGATGATCCAGAGATGCGGGTCGCCGTCATCACCGCTGCTGGGGAAAAGTTCTTTTGCCCTGGATGGGATTTAAAAGCCGCCGCCGACGGCGATGCGGTTGATGGCGATTACGGCGTTGGCGGGTTTGCGGGCCTTCAAGAATTACGCGGCCTCAACAAACCAGTGATTGCGGCCGTGAATGGTATTTGCTGCGGGGGCGGTTTGGAATGGGCGCTGTCTGCTGATATCATTCTGGCCGCAGATCATGCGAGCTTCGCACTCCCAGAAATTCGATCTGGCACAGTTGCTGATGCTGCTTCAATTAAACTACCAAAACGCATTCCCTATCACATCGCGATGGAGCTTTTGATAACAGGCCGCTGGATCGATGCAGATGAAGCACTTCGATGGGGCTTGATCAATCGCGTCTATCCGTTGGCGGATCTCAAAGAAGAAGCGCTGAAACTTGCCCAAGAAATCGCATCTGGCCCACCCTTAGTGATGGCCGCGATTAAAGAGGTCGTGCGCGAAGCCGAAGATATGAAATTCCAAGACGCGATGAACAAAATCACCAAAAGCCAATTTGAAACGGTAGAAAAACTCTACCGATCAGAGGATCAACTCGAAGGTGCGAAAGCTTTCGCAGAAAAACGTGATCCTGTTTGGAAAGGTCGCTAGCGGAAACAGCCCTCATGAAAGCTCTGCTTTCATTCGGCGGCTAAGGGCGGGTTTACCTGCCCGCAGTCGGCGACCTATCGTTTGGCCGAAAGGCCGCGCAATCCCTCTTTTCTCACCTCTACGAAAAGTTTAGTCAGGGTTTATGTTCCTAACATTCATCCGTGAAAACCTCCGTTACCTGACCGTCGGTGTCATGCTTCTCTTTGGCTCTTGTTTGGGTCAAACCTTCTTCATTTCTATCTTTGCCGCTCAAATAATGGAGGCGTTCACCCTTACGGATGGTGAGTGGGGGCGCCTTTATGCGATTGGGACATTTGCCTCTGGCATTTTGATGATTTGGGCAGGTGGTTTGGCGGATCGATTTCGCGTTGGCAATTTGGCGGTTTTCTTTTTGGTTGCTATTTCAATTGTCACCATTGCGATGGTGCTCAACCCCTATGCCGTATTAATTCCAATCTTCATTTTTGGCCTTCGGTTTGCAGGCCAAGGTATGCTGTCCCATATCGGCGTGGTTGCAATGGCGCGTTGGTACACAGCCAATCGCGGCAAGGCGGTTTCCATTGCCACACTTGGGTTTTCAATAGGCGAGGCGTTTTTACCCGTCCTTCTCGCGGCACTTATGGTGGTATTTTATTGGAAATACATTTGGCTTGTAGCGGCTATCGTACCTCTCCTTTTTATTCCCATGCTCTTGTCTTTGTTGAAAGAGGAACGCACCCCACAAGGTGTCGCTGTAGAACAAAATGCCACCGGACTTCAGGGGCGTCATTGGACCCGTGGCGAGGTTTTGAAACACCCGCTATTTTGGCTCCTTGTGCCGCTAACAATGTCACCTTCGGCTTGGGGCACCGCACTATTCTTTCAACAGGTTCATCTGGCAGAGGTGAAGGGTTGGCATCATGTTGAATTTGTCGCCCTCTTTCCCGTCTATACCTTTGTGTCAGTTCTCTTTGCACTCATCGCTGGCTGGGCCGTGGATCGGTTTGGCACTCGGTTGCTCATGGCAATTTTTATGCTCCCCATGGCCTTGGCTTTTGTGGTGTTTCAACATGCAACCACGCTTTCTGTGGCGGCGATTGGCATGGTGCTATTCGGAATTATGCAAGGCGCAAATGCCACGGTGCCTGTTTCCTTTTGGTCAGAGGTTTTTGGCACGAGGCATATAGGCGCAATCAAAGCGCTGGCAGTTGGCGTGATGGTACTAGGGTCAGCCCTTGGTCCCGCAGTCACCGGATATTTCATTGACCAAGGGTATCCCTTTCCAGACCAAATGATGATGATTTCTCTAGCTGTTTTGGGTGCCACAGCCTTGGCCAGCATTGCCATTTGGCGCTATTCCCGCGACTAGCGTTTTCGCCTTAGGTAAACGTAATACGCCCCAGTACCGCCATGTTTTGGTTGCGCATGCGTTACCTGCAAAATCTTATCTGTCATCGCACTGCTTTCCACCCAATCGGGAAGGCTTTGGCGCAGAACACCGCTTTTCTCGCGATTGAACTCGTCGCGGTGGGATCTCTTGCCCTTCCCCGTGATCACCAAAACCAGCCGATGTCCCAAACGATGCGCGTTGTTAATAAACCCGATCATCTGCACTTTGGCTTGATCCGCGGTCATGCCGTGTAAATCCAACGTTGCATCAATCTCAAATTTCCCTTTCAACAAGCGTTGGAAATTTCGCCGATCCATATTTGGGGATCGATCCGCTGGTTTCGTGCTGATATGGGGGTTTGCTTCTTTTGGCCTTGCATTCTCACCTATCGTAAAGGGCTTTAGGGGGGCTGGCTCCGCTTCTACCTTTTTGATAGGCGTTGGTTTTTTTATCTCAGCCTCTGGGCTTAGCTCTTGCGGCTTTTGCCGCTCAATCCGGCGCGTGATCTGTTGCCAGATACGAATATCGTCTTCGCTTAATCGCCGTGTCATTGGGTTGCATCGCCCCAAGCACCAAGTTTCTTTGCAGATACTATTGGCAAAAAAGTATACATCCGACCGCTATCTTTAATCCGACCAGCGATCTCGCCTGCCACTGGGCCCGAGCCATAAAAAATATCCGCCCGTTGTGGCCCCTTAATCGCAGAGCCAATATCCTGTGCAATCATCAATTGTTGCAAGGGATCGCGACCCTCTTTGACAATATAAACGGGCATGCCCAATGGATTATATTGCGAATCCACGGCAATCGTCCGCATCGTTGTCACCGGTACCGCCATTGCGCCCAAGGGTCCTTCTTCATCTTTTAGCCGCGTTAGTTTTTTAAAAAACACGTAAGAGCCGTTATGTTTCAACAACTCTCGCCCCGCACTTGGGTTCTTTCGAACCCAGGCCTTTATGTTCGCAGCAGAAAGTTGACCTTCGGGCAATAGACCGCGTCGCGCCATTTCACGCCCCACCGAACGATACTCATGACCATTCTTTGCCGCGTATCCCACACGCATGGCGGTTCCATCAGGAAGCGCGATGCGGCCTGAACCTTGGATTTGAAGAAAAAACGCTTCGACCGGATCTTCCAACCATGCAATTTCCAACCCACGCCCGTTTAAGGCGCCATCAACAATTTCGGCGCGTGATTTCCAAAGCTGTCCTTCAATCAGTTCTGGCGGCTTTGAATAAATCGGCGTTTGAAAGGGTCCTTGCCGCGTCAATGATCCATTGATTTGTGGTTCATAATACCCCGTAAACAATGTCTCTTTTTCCCCGCCGATCAAAACGGGTTGAAACATCAATTCAAAAAAAGCGCGCGGATCGGGATTGGAACGTGCAAATTTACAAATTGGCTTCCATACCTCATCGGACAGCTGACGCTTTCCCTTTTCTGCGGAGCAGGAATTTAGGAACGTGTCGAATGCGGCCTTATGATCATCCTCTGCCCAACCTGGCAGATCTGCGAATTCAACGGGTTTGATCGTTTCTTCCATAGCCATGGAATAAACTGACATAAGCGCAAGCCAAAGCGATATTAACCCGCTGCGCCACATCGCATGCCGTCCTTATCCACCTGTCGCGACAAGTTGCCAGTTCGGGTCGTCGCTGCCCATTTTGCGCGCGAATGTCCAAACATCCTTTTGGCGTTTGATCGTTTGCTTATCGCCCTCGACGACCTTGCCATCAGAATTGACAACCTCGGACGTTAATTCGCCGGTAAAGCTCAATGTTACTTCTGCCTCTTTTGAACGTCCGTTAAAATCAACATCGTCGATCTTAATCTCGCGCAATCCAACGAAATCCGCATTCACCGTTAGTCCCTTTTCCTGACGCTCATCAATCACACCCATGAACCCATCAAACACATCCTTGGACAGGAATTGTGACAATGTTTCCTGATCGCCATTTTCAAATGCCATAAGGATCATTTCGTAGGCTTGTTTCGCGCCATTCATAAATTCCGATACCGAAAAAGAAGGCTCGATTTGCTTCATTTTTGCCAGCGCTTTTCCTGCGGCGCTGTCAATTTCCACATGATCGGCGATGTCACGATCAACGCCGCCTTCGATTACCTCAAAGCGATCGCGGGCGGGTGTTTGTGCCTCGGGCCCAGGTTCAAAACCGGACCGCGTTCCCAGTATGCTGCGCAGTCTTAGAATCAAGAACAGTGCAATTGCGCCCAAAATAATTAGCTGTGTCATCGGATCATTCATCTTCGTCGTCTTTATAGATTATTGCTTGCGTAACTTGGCAAGACCTCGTGCTTGCTTATATCTAGGGTGAAGCGCATCGGCTGTCCATGCGATTGACTGAAATGTGAGGAAACACGCGTGATTTTATTTTTGATCTTTGTTCTAGTCCCAATCATCGAGATTGCCCTGTTTATTGAAATTGGGGGCGCCTTGGGTTTGTGGCCAACGCTTGGGGTTGTGATTTTGACGGCACTTGCGGGTTCAACCCTATTGCGGATGCAAGGGCTTTCCACGCTCGCGCGGCTACAGGGTAATATTCAAACGCTTCAAGATCCTTCACGCGAATTGGCGCATGGGGCACTCATTTTAGTGGCGGGCGTTGTTTTGTTAACGCCTGGTTTTTTCACAGACGCAGCTGGACTTTTGTTAATGGTGCCAGCGGTGCGCGATGTGGTGATTAAATATGGTGCGGCCAAGATGGTCGCCCGCTCTTCTGTGCATGTTCACACGGGCAACACCCGTCAGGAACATCCCTATCGCCCTGACGAGATTTCCGATGTGGAATATGAAGATGTAACCGACCGTGACCCCAATGCACCAAAGTCCGGTTGGAGCAAAAAACCTGATTGAGAAGCCCTGCGGCACTTGCTAAAGACGCGCAGCTTAAGAAACGGAGAATCTTGATGGCCAAGAAAAAGCAAGAAGAGGCAAAAGCAGAGGCAGCAGCACCAGAAGCAGCACAAGCCCCTTCTATGAAATGCCTAAGCCAGTTCATTCGTGACCTGTCTTTTGAAAACATTGCGGCACAAAAGAATGTTGGTGAAAACCTTCAGCCTCAAATTGAAGTGACGGTTAAACTCGACGCTCAAAAAATGGGCGAGGACCGCTATATGGTCATCATGAAGCTTAATGTCGGCTCGCAGGACAAAGACATCAAAGTATTCTTGATGGAAATCGACTATGCTGGTGTGTTTGAGGTAACTGGTCTGCCGCAAGAGCAGCTTCACCCTTATCTGATGATCGAAGCTCCGCGTTTGATGTTCCCATTTGTTCGTCAAATCGTGCGCAACATCACAACCGAAGGCGGCTACCCACCGTTGAATATCGAAACAATCGATTTCTTGGCGCTTTACCGCACAGAGCTTGCCCGCCAAGCCGAAGCGATGAAAGACCAAAAGAAAAATTAAGAAGTCGAAATTGTGACAATTCTAAAAGCGCGGTTTTTGCCGCGCTTTTTTATTGATAGGTTTTCCAGCCTTCAGTCGCACCGATTTTTTCAACAAATGCTTCATGAGCCGCTCGCTCGTCTTCGGTCAACCGAGAGGGAAGCGGGTTTGGGCGCTCTTGGGGTCCATTTGCCGATTGGCCCGACATATCCACATCCCGTCCGGCGACAACATCCAAAGTGAAATCTGGCTGCCGCCCGCCAATAAGCTCCAAATACACTTCGGCCAACAGCTCACTATCAAGAAGCGCGCCGTGTTTTTCGCGGCCTGAATTATCCACACCAAATCGACGGCATAGCGCATCCAGCGAGTTTTGCGCCCCTGGGAATTTTCGTCGCGCGATTTCTAACGTATCCAATGCGCGGTTCATTGGAATGCTCGCAAGATCAGCCCATTTCAATTCTGCATTGATAAATTTCATATCAAAGCTTGCATTATGGGCAATCAACGTGGCGTCCCCGACAAAATCCAAAAACTCTTGGCCGATTTTTTTGAAAACTGGGTAGTCTTTTAGAAAATCAATCGACAGCCCATGAACATCAAAGGCCGATTGCGGCATATCGCGTTCTGGATTGATATATTGATGAAAGACGCGACCAGTGGGGACATGGTTGTGCAATTCAACCGCTCCGATTTCAACCAAGCGATCACCGGCTTCTGGATCAAATCCCGTTGTTTCCGTATCCCAAACAATTTCGCGCATCAGCCAGCCCGTATTCTTTCAATTAGTTTTTGCACATCCGCACGGGTTTGCGAAATTGTATTTGTGTAAATGACGAAGTCAGCTTTCTCTCGCTTCACGTCATCTGGGACCTGCATATTGCGGATCATTTCAAATTTCAGCGGGCTCATGCCCTCGCGCTGCATGACGCGTTCGCGTTGCGTATCCGTATCCACACTGACAACAAGTACGGCGTCAAATTCTGCGGCCATGTCTTTTTCGTAAATAAGTGGAATATCAAGAAGGATTAAGTCTGCTGCCCGATGACTTTCGATAAAAGCCGCGCGGTGTTTAGCCACCTGCGGATGAACAATTGGTTCAATCTCTGCGATCAGTTTTGGATTTTTTTCCAGCGCCTTCGAAAGCTTTGCCCGATCAACGCCTGCTTCACCCACCGCATCTGGTACAAGTGCACCGATAGCGGAAATAACTTCAGCATTTTCGCGGTAGGTTTCATGAACCGCCTGGTCGGCGTCCCAAACGGGTATCCCTTCGTCGCGGAACATATCCGCGGTTGTTGATTTTCCCATCCCGATGGATCCGGTCAATCCAAGAAGAAAACTCATAAGGTCGCCTCGATTTTTGCGCGTAATTCTGGGGTTACTTTTGGCCGCGTGCCAAACCAAGCCTCAAATCCGGGAACTGCTTGGTGAAGGAGCATTCCAAGGCCATCTACGGTTTTACACCCTTTTGATTTTGCGGATTTCAGTAAATCTGTTTCCAGCGGGTTATAAACAATATCCGTCACCACACAGTCGGGTGAAAGCGTTTCCAATGATATTTGTAACGGGTCTTGTCCAGTCATCCCCAAGGCTGTTGTATTCACCAACAATCCCAAATCCCCAAGGTGATCCTCTGCGTCATTCCACATGACCGCTTCAGCTTTTTCAAATTCCTCTGCTAATTTTTCTGCGCGCGCATGTGTACGGTTGGCAATTCTTACCTCGCTCACCCCTGCATCAAGCAATGCGTAAACGATACCGCGAGCCGCACCACCCGCACCAAGCACCAAGGCGGGTTTTTTTGTCACCCAAGATAGTACGCCTGCCTTCAGATTTTCCAAGAACCCTTCACAGTCGGTATTGTCCCCTTTGATTTTTCCGTCTGCAAAAACTAAAGTATTCACCGCGCCAATAATTCTGGCGCGATTTGTCAGTTCATCGGAAATATCACGCGCCGCTTCCTTGTGTGGGACAGTGACATTGCATCCGGCATAACCAGTATCAATCAACCCTCGGATATCGCGTTCGAAATTCTCGGGTGTGACTTCGATTTTCTCATAAGATCCCTCGATCCCATGCACCTGTAGCCAATGCCCATGGATCAGTGGCGATTTACTTTGCGCAATCGGAAAGCCAATAACTGCTGCCTTTTTCATATCGCCCCTCTTGTGCGCAGATATCCCAACACATCCAATAGAGGAAATCCAATTACGGTAAAGTAGTCACCTTGCACACGTGTAAATAAAGTTGCCCCGCGGCCTTCTAAAAAATAGCACCCAACAGAGGATAATATACTATCCCCCTCTGCCTCGAGATATTGGTCTATCTCCACCTCTTCCATTGGGCGCATGAAAAGTTGCGCACGCCCAATTGTTCGCCAAACCGGTTTTGCGTCTTCATAGATCACTGCGGCTGAAAGCAGGGTGTGGGGCTTCCCTTGCAAGATTTTCAACTTTTCCTTTGCAGCTGCCATATTAGGCGCTTTGTCGAATAACTGATTTTCACACACCAAAACCTGATCTGCCCCAATGACAAACCCCGATTGTGCCCCCGCCACGCGCTGCGCTTTCATTTCCGCCAACGTATCAGCGACATCGTTGGGCGTTGCCCCCTCGGCTAAAAGAGATGCTTTAATGATCGCCTCATCAATTCGAGCAGGCTTAGTTGCAACATCGATCCCCGCACGGGCAAACATGTCAATCCGCGCTTTAGATTCAGGAGCAAGGGTAATTTTGGGCGACTTATCCATAATAACCCTGTGCATAACTTGTCAGAAACATGGGTTCAATTCGATTGGCACTGGGTATGGGAAAGATAAATTTGACCGCCGTTTCCGTCTTCATTGGATAATTGAAACTTACATGCAAGTTTCTGCACAAGGAACAACTGGTGTTCTATTCTCTGTGGAAATCTGGGGTAAATTATTTTTCACAGTTTCTTCTATTATATCCACAGAGTTATGATGGTTTTTTCATAGATAATTCAGTTTTATCCACGTTAATCATGTTATGTGGATAGTTTTCATTCACGTCACAAAGTCTGTGTATAATCATTTGGATAAAATTTGATCCACAAAACCCCCAGCGCCTACAAAAACAACATACTTTTCTTTATTTATTTTTTATTGTTAGAGGGTGGGTATGTCTGATCTACTCGCTAATCTTTACCCTTGGATAAAAAGCCTCCACGTGATTGCCGTGATCTCTTGGATGGCTGGTATGCTCTATTTACCCAGACTATTCGTCTATCACGTTGAAACGGATCCCAAACATATCAATCTCGATGAAACGATCGTGAAATGGGAATATCTGCTTTTGAAGCGTATCATTAATCCTGCGATGATCGTGACATGGATATGCGGGATCTTATTAATCCTTACACCTGGAATCATTGATTGGTCGTCTGGCTGGTTTCACGTGAAACTCACCTTTGTGATTTTAATGAGCGCTTATCATGGCTGGATGTCTGGTCAGCGAAAGAAATTGGCAGCAGGGGAGCGACCTTATTCTGGACGCATCTACCGACTCTTAAATGAAGTGCCCGCTGTTTTCATGGTGATAATCGTTATTATGGTGATCGCGCGACCATTCTGATTGGTTGACTCAAAAATCAAACAACTTATATGCTTTCCTCAAACAGGCGGGATGACCCACATCCGTTAACGGCCTTACTCTATAAAAACTAAATTTTGGACCGCTGGGGCAACCTTGCGGATGTCTTCATGGAAAATGAAAAAATTAAACTTTCTGAACTGAAAGAAAAATCCGCAGCGGATTTGCTGAACATTGCGGAAGAGCTAGAAATCGAAAACGCATCAACCATGCGTAAAGGCGAGTTGATGTTCGCGATCCTCAAAGAAATGGCAGAAGAGGGTGCCGAGGTTTCGGGCGATGGTGTTTTGGAAGTCATGCAAGACGGTTTTGGTTTCTTACGTTCCCCGCAAGCGAACTACCTTCCCGGTCCAGAAGATATTTATGTCTCTCCACAGAAAATTCGTGAACATTCATTGCGCACAGGCGACACGGTAGAGGGTTGGATCGGGGCGCCTGCAGAAGGTGAGCGTTATTTCGCATTGACGAAAGTTACGTCGATCAACTTTGCAGAGCCAGAGAAGGCAAAGCACAAGGTTCATTTTGATAACCTAACACCGCTTTACCCTGATGAACGTTTGAAAATGGAAATCGAAGATCCAACGATCAAAGATAAATCCGCACGCGTCATTGATCTGGTTGCACCCATCGGTAAAGGCCAGCGTTCCTTGATCGTGGCACCCCCACGGACGGGTAAAACTGTTATCCTCCAAAATATCGCGCATTCCATCGAGGCCAACCACCCAGAGGTTTATCTGATTGTCCTTTTGATCGACGAACGTCCGGAAGAGGTGACGGATATGCAGCGCTCTGTGAAGGGTGAGGTTGTTTCCTCGACCTTTGACGAACCAGCAACGCGTCACGTAGCGGTATCCGAAATGGTCATCGAAAAAGCGAAGCGTTTGGTTGAACATGGCCGTGATGTTGTGATCCTTCTCGACTCGATCACACGCCTGGGCCGTGCCTTCAACACCGTTGTGCCATCCTCTGGCAAAGTTTTGACAGGTGGTGTGGACGCTAACGCGCTGCAACGCCCAAAACGTTTCTTCGGTGCTGCACGTAATATCGAAGAGGGTGGTTCGTTGACGATCATTGCAACCGCCTTGATCGAAACAGGTTCGCGGATGGACGAAGTTATCTTCGAAGAATTCAAAGGCACGGGTAACTCTGAAATCGTTCTTGATCGTAAGGTTGCGGATAAGCGCGTCTTCCCAGCGATGGATATTCTGAAATCCGGTACGCGGAAAGAGGACCTTTTGGTCGATCCGGCGGATTTGGCAAAGACGTTTGTTCTGCGCCGTATCCTCAACCCAATGGGCACGACCGATGCGATCGAATTCTTGCTTGGTAAGTTAAAAGCGACGAAAACGAATTCGGAGTTCTTCGACTCCATGAACACCTAAATAATCGTTTATTATCAATAGGTTAACTAATGTCTGACCCGATCTTTGCCCTAGCGAGTGCTAAAGGTCGGGCGGGTATCTCTGTTATTCGATTGTCCGGAGATGGCGCCTTGGCCATCGCCGAGCGCTTAGCAGGAGGGGGCCGCAAACCGCTCCCCATCGAGGGTCGCAGTTTGCGCGATCTGACCCACGCGGGCCAGATCATTGACCAAGCTTTGATTGTCACCTTCGCCGCAGGCGCCTCATTCACTGGCGAAGAGGTAGTTGAATTCCATTGCCACGGGTCGCCCGCCGTCGTGCAGGCTGTGACAAAGGCTTTGTCAGAGCATGCGCGCCTTGCAGAACCTGGTGAGTTCACGCGGCGGGCTTTGGAAAATGAAGAGCTTGATTTGGCCCAAGTTGAAGGACTTGCCGATTTAATCGAGGCAGAGACAGAGGCGCAGCGAAAGATCGCCCTGCGTGTGATGCAAGGAGGGCTGTCGGAAAAGGTGGCAGACTGGCGCCGGGATTTGATCCGAGCAGTCAGCCTGATTGAAGCCACAATAGATTTCGCAGATGAAGATGTGCCGACGGATGTCAGCCCAGAGGTTTTGGAACTGGTGGGTGGTGTCGAACAGGCTCTACATGCAGAGATCAAGGGAAGCTTCGCGGCTGAACGTATCCGCGAAGGGTTCGAGGTCGCCATTGTTGGTCCGCCCAATATCGGGAAGTCAACTTTGCTGAATGCGCTAGCAGGGCGAGAGGCGGCGATTACGTCAGAGGTTGCGGGCACAACTCGCGATGTGATCGAAGTTCGGATGGATATTGGCGGGCTGGCTGTGACGCTGTTGGATACCGCTGGTATCAGAGAGACGGATGATCAGGTTGAAGCCATCGGTGTTGATCGCGCGAAAGCGCGGGCGTCCGATGCCGACCTTCGTGTTTTCTTGACCGAAGATGGCTTACCGGAGCTTGAGCCGCAAGCTGGTGACATTGTCGCCGTTGGGAAGGCGGATGATTATCAGGGTGACGCGTTTGCCGTGTCGGGAAAAACTGGAAAAGGCATCGACACTCTGATCGGCCGAATTTCAGAGACGTTGGAGGCGCGCGCTTCGATGGCTGAAACAGCCACGCGCGCCCGACACAGGGCTGGAATGGAAGGCGCTTTGCCGCATCTGGCTTACGCTCAGGAGCACGCAAGAGACGAAGCGCAGGCAGAGATTGTGGCTGCAGAGCTGAAGGAAGCAATCTTTAAACTGTCATCTCTTATCGGTGCGGTCGGTGTTGAAGATATCCTAGACGAGATATTTGCGAGCTTCTGTCTCGGTAAGTAGCCGCAATTGTTTCACGTGAAACAATTTGCCCCCCTTTAGCTTTTTCTGGAATCAAACTATGTGCATCTGAAACGGAGATGTTTTACGTGAAACAATTGGATGTCATTGTCATTGGTGGGGGTCATGCGGGTGCAGATTGTGCGCTGGCAGCTTACCGCATGGGTGCGCGCACGGCGCTGGTGACCCATCGCTTTGCCACGATTGGCGAGATGTCTTGTAACCCAGCCATCGGCGGGCTTGGCAAAGGTCATTTGGTGCGCGAAATAGATGCGCTAGACGGCGCGATGGGGCGCGTGGCGGATAAATCGGGTATTCAGTTCCGTCTGCTTAATCGCCGCAAGGGCCCAGCAGTGCAGGGGCCACGAACACAAGCAGATCGAAAACTCTACCGAAATGCCATGCAGGCGGAATTTAAAGCCCGTCCAGACCTGTCTGTGGTGGAATCCGAAGTCAGTGACCTGATTATGGAAAAAGGCGCCTGTAAGGGCGTTATTTTAGCTGATGGCAGTGAAATGCGGGCTGGTGCCGTTGTGCTGACCACAGGCACGTTTTTGCGCGGGGTGATCCATATTGGTGATGTGAGCCGCCCTGGGGGCCGTATGGGGGACAAACCGGCTGTGCCTTTGGCAGAACGGTTGGATAGTTTTGAGTTGCCTTTGGGGCGTTTGAAGACTGGTACGCCGCCACGCTTGGATGGGCGGACGATCAATTGGGATATTTTGGAAACACAGCCCGCGGATGATGATCCCGCGCTTTTTTCTTTCTTGTCCACCAAAGCGGATATTCCAACACAAATTGCCTGTGGGATCACACACACCAACGCCAAAACGCATGAGATTATTGAGGCAAACTTGTCTCGATCCGCCATGTATGGTGGCCATATCGATGGTGTTGGCCCGCGCTATTGCCCCTCGATCGAAGATAAAATCGTGCGTTTTGCTGACAAAGATAGCCATCAGGTTTTCCTAGAACCCGAAGGTTTGGATGATCACACGATCTATCCAAACGGCATCTCAACTAGCCTCCCAGAAGATGTGCAGGAGGCGTATGTGCATTCCATGGTGGGGCTAGAGGATGTGAAGATCCTGCAGCCTGGCTATGCGATTGAATATGATTATGTCGATCCGCGTGCCCTGCGCCATACGCTGGAACTGCGTGATGTACCGGGCTTGTTCTTGGCGGGACAGATCAATGGAACAACGGGTTATGAGGAAGCGGCGGCGCAAGGGCTGGTTGCAGGCCTGAATGCGGCGCGAAAGGCAAAAGGTGATGAAGAAATCACTTTTGACCGGGCGGAAGCCTATATCGGCGTGATGATCGACGATTTGGTGACGCGTGGCGTGACAGAGCCGTATCGCATGTTCACAAGCCGTGCGGAGTATCGCCTGTCGCTTCGCGCAGACAATGCGGACCAGCGATTGACGCCCAAGGGTATGGAAATAGGCTGTGTTGGCGAGACACGCCGTGCGGCCTTTGCGGACAAGCTGAAACGGCTGGAAAAGGCATCAGGAATGCTTTCAGAGTGCTCTATGACGCCGAATGAGGCGAAAAAGATGGGGATTGCGATCAATCAGGACGGCGTTCGTCGTTCTGCTCTGGATTTGCTGTCTTACAAGGATGTCACCGTCGAAACATTGAGCGGTGTTTGGCCAGAGCTTTCAGAATTGGATGTAGAAACCGCTGCTCAAGTAGAGCGGGACGCGATTTACGCCAATTACATCAAGCGGCAGGAGGCTGATATTGCCCAGATGCGCAAAGATGAGGCGTTACGCTTACCGGAGGATTTCTCTTACGAGGGGATTTCTGGATTATCGAACGAGCTTCAACAGAAGTTAACAGCGTCAAAACCTGCGACACTTGGCCAAGCGGGGCGCGTCGATGGGATGACGCCTGCCGCGTTAGCCCTAATTTTAACGAAAATCCGAAGCCATAGTGCGAAGAAATCTGCATGAATGAAGCTCAAGCCAAAGAGCGGATTGAAGAGCTGACAAATGTTTCACGTGAAACAATTGCGCGGTTAGAGACTTATGCAGACCTTCTCGAGCGCTGGAACCCCAAGATTAATTTGGTGTCCAAGACAACGCTGAAAGAGAAATGGGTGCGGCATTTCCTCGATTCCGCGCAAATTTGGCCGCATGTTCCAGAAAACGCCCGCATTTTAACCGATATAGGGTCTGGTGCTGGGTTTGCCGGATTGGTGTTGGCTGTGATCGCGGCCGAGAAAAATCCAGCGCTTAAAGTCCAGTTGGTTGAATCTGACGCCCGAAAATGTGCTTTTATACGAAATGCTGCGCGCGAAATGGGAATATCCGTTGAAATTCACAACGCGCGGATCGAAAGCGTTGATATTCCAAAGGCCGATGTTGTGACGGCCCGAGCGCTCGCCTCACTTACGGAGCTTTTAGAATTTACCCCTAAAATCCTGGCGGAAAATGGCGTTTGTCTGTTTTTGAAGGGCGAAGCCTATGTTAGAGAATTAAAAAGTGCGCGGGAATCGTGGGATTTTGACGTGCAAACCTATCCAAGTGCCGCGCATCAGTTGGGCATCTTGGCGATCATAACGGGGATAAAGCATGGGCAATGACGCACGGATCGTCTCTATCGCGAACCAAAAAGGGGGCGTGGGCAAGACCACAACAGCCATTAATTTGGGCGCGGCTTTAGCAGAAAAAGGTAATAAAACGCTACTGATAGACCTCGATCCTCAGGGAAATGCCTCCACCGGTGTGGCCATTCAAAACGAAGAGCGCGTGCGTACCAGCTATGATCTTTTGGTCGAAGGCATGGCGCTGGAAGCAGTGGCGCTAAAGACAGGGATTGAAAACCTATCGGTGGTGCCATCTAACACGGATCTGTCCTCTGCTGACGCCGAAATCATGATGGAGCGGGATAAACTTTTGAAACTCAAAAGCGCGATTGATGGTCAAACCTCTTATGATTTCATTTTCATCGATTGCCCACCAAGTCTGAATTTGCTGACTTTGAACGCGTTTGCGGCCTCTGATAGTGTACTTGTCCCGCTGCAATCCGAATTTTTCGCGCTCGAAGGGCTTTCACAGCTGCTTTTGACCGTAAAAGAGGTGCGGGAGGCGATGGGTAGCAACCTTCGTGTGGATGGAATTGTGCTGACCATGTTTGATCGCCGCAACAAATTGAGCCAACAAGTCGAATTGGATGTGCGCGATAATTTGGGCGATCTTGTTTATGACGCGATCATCCCGCGATCGGTTCGCATGTCAGAGGCCCCATCATTTGGAGAGTCGGTGTTTCAATATGCCCCGACAAGCTCTGGTGCGACGGCCTATTTGGCGCTGGCAAATGAGTTTCTAAAAAATCATAAAAAGCGCATGAGCTAAGGGCGCTAAACTAGGCGGATAAAAGAAAAAATGGCAAAAAAAGAGCGTAAAGGATTAGGTCGCGGATTGTCTGCTTTGATGGCAGATATTGAGACACCAGAAGTGGCACCAAGTGAACAAGCGGCACATGCTGCTGGCGCAACTTTGGTTCCTGTTGAGAAGGTTTTGAAAAACCCCGACCAGCCACGCTCCGATTTTGACAAAGAAAAACTTGCCGAACTCGCCGCGTCCATCAAAGCGCGTGGTATCATACAACCCCTGATTGTAAGGCCCGCACCTGGGTCAAAAGATGAATATCAGATCGTAGCAGGCGAACGCCGCTGGCAAGCGGCGCAATTGGCGCAGCTTCACGATATTCCGGTCATCATCCGCGAAATGGATGACCAAGAATTCATGGAAGTGGCGATCATCGAAAACATTCAACGCGATGATCTAAACCCAATTGAGGAAGCCCAAGGTTATCAGACGTTGATGAAAACCTATGGCAACACTCAAGAGCAGGTTTCAGAAGCGCTTGGAAAATCACGATCGCATATTGCAAACCTTGTGCGGCTTTTGAAATTACCGATGAAGGTCCAAGGGTATCTGCGAACGGGCCAACTTACCACGGGTCACGTGCGGACGTTGGTTGGTAATGATGACGCTGAGGCGCTCGCCAAACTAATGATCGACAAAGGATTGTCCGTTCGCGCGGCAGAAAGCCTAGTAAAACAAGGGCTTTCGAAAGGCGGTTCAAGCGCAAAGGCGCCATCCAGCAAAGATGCCGATACCAAGGCGCTTGAAAATGATCTCAAAGCAAACCTGAAAATGAAGGTTTCAATCGACCATGATCCAAGCGGAAAGGGGAAATTGACGGTAGCCTATAAATCACTTGATGATCTGGATCGGCTGATTACAGCACTTTCTAATCCGAAGGCCGGGTCCAAATAAACAGCATCACCAAGCTAAGTACCGCTGCCTGAAGCGCCAAGGCGTAAATGGGTAGTTGCAATAAAACCGAAATTCCAAATGCGGCGAGCACACCGACTGTGGCAAGCCGCTTTCCCTTTAGACTAATTGCGCCTTTATCACGCCAATCTTTGATCGGTGGACCAAAGCTTGGGTGGGCAAGCAGCCAGTTATGAAACCTCTCTGAGCTACGCGCAAAACAAAATGCCGCTAGGATCATCAAGGGTACGGTCGGCAAGAACGGCAGAAACACGCCAATAAAACCTAAGGCGAAGCTTA
>CAZRFT010000178.1:0-2957 GCA_964599255.1 uncultured Neptunicoccus sp.
GCGATCTTTTTGTTTCATGCGACAGCACTGGTGTTTTTCGCAAGCTTCCCGGCCTGGCGTCAAAAAGGCGACGCGCTCTACTACGCGAATTACTTTGCCGATAAGACGTTCAACCCCTTCGTGCCCTACCCCATCATCGCGGGCTACTTTGTGCTGTTCACTTTGCTGTTGATCTTGCTGTTCTCGGCCTTTGGACGCAGGCTAAACCGGCACAAGTAAAGACGCCGCACGGCTAATTTATTAACAAAAAACTAACCTAATGCTGCAATATTGGGCTATACCTATGCGCTATATTATGCGCGGCTAAGCGATTGACTAAAAATATACAAATATTCATATACCGATACATAAATTGACCCAATACTCACGGAGCGATATGCGGCACCCCTCCAAGCTTGGCGGCAAAATTGAACGGCTTTGCCAGCAAAAACAGCTCACTCTGCGGGCTCTTTGCCAAATTTCTGATCTGAAATACCAGACGTTGCACGCGCAGATTTCGCATCAACGCAATATTCCTTTTGAAACCATCCGCAAAATTTCTCAGGCCACTGGGGTTTCCCTGGACTGGTTTGCAAGCGAAGACGAAGAGATCACGCTCTCGCCGCCAGAGCTGAACGCCCTGTCTGGAAATCTGATCGATCAGGTCATTCAGACAACGAAACTGCACCGCGCGAATGAAGACAGGATCTTGGATGCACATTCGCTCACGCTGATTTACTACCGCTCCGGTGGGCTGCTATCGGCACTGGCCCCCTTTCTGGAGCAAGTGGACATCTACCACGCGCCGCAACAGGGTGATGACCGTCTAAGGCTTTACCGCATGGGGCGCGAAAGCCTGACGTCTCGCACCCTGCGCCGCACGGATCCACAGCAACTACAGAAATCCTTGGACAATGCGCCCCAGACGCTGCGGGACACGTTCCTTGCGGATTATAAAAGGGCTGCAACGGGCGAGTTTCTCTATAGTATCGAAACACTCGATGCCTTTGCCGCTGACCACTCCGAGCGGGTACGGCTCGACTACCTTCGCCTGTTGATCCGGTTTGAATCAGAGGCCGATGGCGCGGTGATCGTCAACCTCTCAGAGCTTCTCCGGTGATTTGACCAAAAGCTTGGCGTAATAGTCAAAATACCGCCTGCTGGACAGCAGACAGGCGTCATCGTCCCGGTGATAGTTTGGCCCGTTGGACCAAGTCTGAGCATTGTGGATGATCGTGTTAAAGCCGTAAAACTTCATCGCCCCACGGCCCGCGTCGCGATCCCTAATAAAGGCATAGACCGCATCGGGGTCGAATTTCAGCATCGCAAATGCCAGCGCAAAATGGGTGAATTGCTTGAGGATTTTGCCAGATTTCTGCCCCCGAAAATCCTCATGCACGATGAGGTCGCCAAAATAGGCGAGCTTGCCGCTAAGGTATTCGTCCACAGGCGGCGCCACATCCACCAGCATGCCTCCTGTCGCCGCGTAATGGCGCGCCACACAATTGCTCCAGAAGGTGCTGAGCGGCAGATCCCCCAGATCGTCAAACCGGCAGCCCCCGGTCGCCACGACCGTGTCGTCTTTTTCCAACAGCAACCAGAAACAATTCTTTGGCGTGAAATCATTCAGAAACGGAGACAGCCGCGGCGTCAGATAGGGCTTGCCCAATATCGTCACAATGTCCCGGATGGATTGCATGTCTTCTACGTGGACAATGCGGCACCCTGCCTCTGAAAGCCGTGCACGGCAAACCGATGCCAATTCACTATAATGAAACGCGCCCAAAAACGCCCCCAACCAAGGCAAAATAAATCACGTCAAACGCCCTAAAAAACCCGATGCGCCGACAATCTACTAATATGATATTCTTATTTTGGACAATAGGGTTAATTTTGACAACTTGTAAATCAGTTAGTCCTGCATTGTCGGGGTTTTCCCTAGATCACCCAGCGATCAGGAACGTTTTCGCGAAAACACGCGCTCTGAACCGGGAAACGTCTAGAGCGCGCGTCAAGGCGATTTCATACGCCACTAGCGAAGTTCGAATGTCTTCCCAAGACCAGAGTTCTGCCGCAAGCCTTCGGAGACCTCTTGGAAGTATTGGCGGCGCAGGGCGTGGCTCTCATCACGATTAAGCTCTTGGCCGGCATAGGTGGCGATCCGCGCTTGCTTTTGGCCCTTTTTCACACGGATAGAACGCGCCACGTTTTTGGGGAATTGATCCGCCAACGCCTTGCGCAGAATACGTGTGTATTTCGACGAGAAAGGTGAAATCCAATCCACGAACCACAGGCGGTCGCCATTGTTCCAGTCATGGGGGTTAATACTGTTGGGGTTGAGGATGAACTTCTCCTCTGTTTCAACGTTGATCATCGCCCAACTGCAATAGGCCACAGGTAGCCCGTCCTGCTCTACGATCTTGAACTGTTTGCGTTCAATCGCGGGTAGAATGAGACGCGCCTGCAGTTCGGTCGGCCAATCTACATGCAGGTCGGACTGTGTCCAAAGCCAGCAAATCTTGCCAAAGGCTTCGAATTTGGCGCTATGTCTTTCGTTTGCATCCATACTGAATTCCCTCCGATCTTTTTCTTTTCTGCATCTGAACCTTGGATGCCTGCGATCAGACAACCTGACCAAAAAACCGTACATCACAAAGCAAGCACGCGCCCGGTCGGGCGCGTGCTGGTTTCTTTATTTACGCGAAGATGAAATTGTCGACCGTCAGATCTTCGAAAAGGACCACATCACCATTGTTTCCGGCAATCGTGATGAAGTTTTCCTCATCCAACGCCAGGCGTAGATGCGTTCCAGACCCAAAATCATACCGGTCATAGACATCAGACATTTTCGTGTATTCGTCTACATCGTGCATCAAGATGACATCTTGCGTTTGATCGAAACCAAGAATGTGCTTTTCGCCAAACTCTTGGCCGCTAAAGACAAAAACATCTGTTTTGTCAGAGCCGAACAACTGTTC
>CAZRFT010000179.1:0-4688 GCA_964599255.1 uncultured Neptunicoccus sp.
TGTCGCGGTATGCGTAGCTTTGTTTACGCTCTGGCCAGAAACCGATGGTGATGTAGTGGTCGCAACATCGAAGACAATTCAGGAAAGTCAGGAAGCAACGGAACAGGCCGTCGCGGAAACGACAACAACTGAAACGACGCAGACGACGGAAACGACTGAGACCGCTTCTGTTACTCAGGTTCAACCTGCGGAGACAGAAACAAACTCGGTCACTAAAGACGACATGACGTTGGTGGAAACAGGGTCTTCGACTTCAAATACATCGAACCTTGCCCAGTTGGTTGCAACCGCTGACCGACTTTCACTGTTGGAAGTGTGGACGAAAATTGAGGATTGTCGCCTTGATGCTTGTCAGTCGATGAACCTGACGCGTCTTAACCTTTCATTCGTTCCTGAAGAAATTCGTGACTTGAAGCGCCTAAACACACTGATCGTTGGTGAGAATGTTCAAGACATTTCAGCGCTTTCTGAAATGCGCAATATTCGCCTGTTCTCTATGAACGAAGCGAATGTGAACTCTTTACAGCCGCTTGCCGGATTGACTGGTTTGCGCTTTCTGGAAATGGCGAAGTCACCGATTGGTGATCTGACACCGTTGCAAAATCTTGGCTCTCTTGAGCATTTGGATATTGCAGAGACGCAAGTCGCATCGCTTGCCCCACTTAATGAACTCTTTGCTTTAAGCTATATCAACGCGCGCGGTTCGCAGTTGCTCGACTTAACGGGTATCGAGAATATGTATGAGCTTCGTGAGCTTTTGATTTCTGATACGCCGGTTCTTGATCTTTCCCAGCTTAACCGGATCGACGGTTTGAACCGTTTGGAAATTGCGCGCACTGGGATCCTGACTTTGCCAGATCTTGCGTCGCACGCGAATTTGGAATTGTTAGACCTTTCTGGAACGCCAGTTTCGGACCTAACGCCAATTAGTCAAAACACCGATTTGCAGATTTTGAACCTATCGGGATCTGGCGTGACAGACCTTTCAAAATTGGCAAATCTTAAAAAGCTACGTGAATTGGATTTGACGGATACGCGTGTAGCAAGTCTTGAGGTGTTAAACGATCTGCCTGAGCTGGAAACCGTTTTTCTATCAGCGGTACCGCCAAATTCAATTGAAACATTGAGCGCACTTCGCGAGCGCGGTGTGGCGATCGAACAGCAAAACAGCCAAGATCGTGAAAACGTCGCTGCGAATGTCGAAGAAAATGTTACGACCATTAAGTTCCTTACCGGGAATAATTACGCACCTTTCGTGGGTGATGATCTGCCTGACGGCGGTTTCTCGACCGACTTAATTAGTCAAGCCATGAATGTTACGGAGGGCGACCCGTTCGTTTTTGAAGTAATTCCCGATTGGGGCGCGCACTTCTCGCCGTTACTTTCTGGTGGTAGCTTTGATATCGGCTTCCCATGGTTTAAACCAGATTGTTCGCAGCGCGATTTGCTGGGTGATGCATCAAAGTGGCGTTGTGATAACCTTCGGTTCTCAAAACCCTTACACGATATTGTTGTGACCGCTTATGCGCTTAACCAAACGGCGATCAATGTTGCTACACCCGAGGATGCTTTGGGCAAGCGCATTTGTCGCCCAACTGGGTACTTCACTCACGATCTTGAAGCGATGGGCTTGGTTGAGCAAGAGATCGAACGTATCGCACCCGACACACCATTGGAATGCTTTGAAGGGCTACGTGATGGACGTGTAGATATTGTTGTGCTGAATGCGGATACTTCAGAGGCAATGATCCAGGAACTTGGGCTACAAAACCAGGTCACAGAAATCCTTGGCTTGTCATCTGTTCAAACGCTTCATGCGGTTGGTATGCGTACCAACCAACGGACGCGTATCCTTCTACGTCGTTTGGATATCGGTCTTGAAGCGCTTAAAGCGGATGGAACCTTCGACAATATTATGACGAAGCATTTGCAGTAAAGTTCACAAAAAAACCAATTCAGCCCGCCTTAGTGCGGGCTTTTTTATGTGCGGGTTTTGAGCCAGTCCATTAACTGACCGCGCACGCTTTGCTCACCACTCACACGCGCCGCGTTAATAACATCGCGTGCCTCATTCAGATCGCTGTTTATCAACATGTTTTTAACAGGACCAACAGAGGCGGGGCGCATCGATAGTTCCCGCAACCCCATCGCTGCAAAACAAAGTGCTTCGATTGGGCGGCCTGCGTCTTCGCCACAAAAGCTTAACGGCGTTCCAACGGAATCGCAGCGATTGGCAATCATCTCGATCAGGCTTAGAAACGAAACATTCAGCGTATCATAGCGTTTGCGCACACGCTCGTTTTCACGGTCTGCCGCGTAGAAAAATTGTTTCAAATCGTTGCCGCCAATAGAGATGAAATCCGTATCTTCGTAGAATTTTTCGGGCGAGAAAGCGAGCGAGGGCGTTTCCAGCATAGCGCCCACTTTAAGATCACTCGGCAGCTTGTGACCCAATTTCCCTTCACTATCGAGCACACGGTAAAGAAGCTCTTTGGCATCATTAAATTCGGTATATTGGGCGATGAAGGGGAACATCACTTTCAAGGGGCGTCCGTTCGCCGCCCGGATAAGGGCCTGAATCTGCATCTTCATGATGCCTTGCTTTTCAAGGCCAAGGCGGATCGCACGCCACCCCATAGCAGGGTTTGGTTCATCAGAGGGGTTCATGTAAGAGGCCACTTTGTCCGAACCGATATCCAGTGTACGGAAGGTAACTGGTAACCCCTTTGCGCTGTCCATAACGCGGCTATAAATATCAACTAATTCGTTCCGTTTTGGAACGGCGTTACGCATCAAGAATTGCAATTCTGTTCTGAACAACCCAACGCCTTCAGCCCCTGAACTTTCAAGGCTGGGAAGATCGACCAAAAGTCCTGCATTCATTTGCAACTTGATCGTTGTACCATCAAGTGTTGTCGCAGGTTTATCACGGATCGTGGCGTAGCGTTCCTGGGCCTTGGTCAGCATCGCCATTTTGTCAGTGAAGGCCTTTTTCACATCTTCGGCAGGCCGCAGATGCACAACACCAGAATCGCCATCGACCAAAATCGGATCATCATTCAATGCTTCGCGAATAATGGGTTTGGCATGGATGATCATGGGGATCGCCCAGGCCCGCGCGATTATCGCGGCATGAGAGCCAACAGAACCTTCTTCCAATACGACAGCTTTGAGATTCTTGCCATATTCCAAAAGCTCAGCAGGGCCGATGTTTTCAGCGACCAAGACGGCATTTTTGGGTATGGCATCTGTAGGTTGCCGTCCTTGCCCCGTTAACAATCTTAACAGGCGGTTTGAAAGGTCGGCCAGATCATGCAGGCGTTCCCGAAGATATGGATCGGGTACCCGTTCCATTCGCGCACGTGTTGCGGATTGCTCTTTCTCCACCGCCAGTTCAGCGGTCAATCCACTGTCGATGGAGGCTTCCAAACGATTGTTCCAGCCTTTGGAATTGGCAAACATACGGTAGGCTTGCAAAACATCATCTTGCTCGCTGCCAGAGCGGCGATTGGCAGACAGCAGGTAATCCACAGATCCCCGCAGTTGATCCATCGCTTCGCGCAGGCGTTCTTTTTCTTTTTCGGGATCGTCGGCGACCAGATTCGAAATAACAATCTTTGGGTCATGAAGCAGGACGACACCTTGCGCGGAACCTTCCTGCGCGATCAAGCCGGTGATAAGTTGTGGGCGTTGGTGGGGGGCGGCAAGTGCCTCGCCCTCATCGACGAAGGCACCAAGCTCTTTCATCTCGGCGATGACCATGGCCACGACTTCTAGGGCTGACACCTCGTCATCGTGATATTCACGTGCGTCTTTATTTTGGACAACAAGTACGCCCAATACTTCGCCCAAGCGCTGAATAGGGACGGCGAGCATGGAGTTGTAAAGCTCTTCGCCCGTTTCTGGCATGTAACGGAAACCCTTAGTTCCAGGCGCATCTGATACATTAATGGGCTTTGCGTCTTTGGCCACGCGCCCAACCAAACCTTCGCCAAAGCGCATGCGGGTTTGGTGAACAGCTTCTGGCTTAAGACCTTCGGTTGCACAAAGCTCCAAAGTTTGACGATCGCGGCGAAGGTAAATGGAACAAACCTCGGCCTGCATCGCGTCCGATACAAGGGTAACGATGCGGTCAAGTCGAACTTGGCCGCCGGTATCTTCTGCCATGGTTTCACGCAGCCGCCGAAGCAGATCACGCGGGTTCGTCACAATGCTCATGGGTTCTATTTTAAGCTGTTTCCAACTCAAACGCATCATGTAATGCGCGTACCGCCAATTCCATGTAATCACGGTCGATTAGAACGGAAACTTTGATTTCGGACGTTGTGATAACGCGGATGTTGATGCTTTTGTCAGACAAAACTTGGAACATCTTCGCCGCAACTCCTGCGTGGCTGCGCATCCCATTGCCCACGATAGAGATTTTGGCGACGTCTTCATCCGATTTCAGGGTCTTATAGCGGATGACATCCTCTTTCTTGGCTTCCGCGAGCGCTTTTTCAGCGCGTTTCACCTGATCTATGGGGCAAGAGAAGGTCATATCTGTGCGTCCACCATCAGAGATGTTTTGAACGATCATGTCCACATTAACGCCAGCATCGGCCAAGGGGCCAAAAATGGCAGCGGCAACACCTGGGCGATCTGCAACTGAAACAAGCGTGATCTGTGCTTCGTCACGGCTATAGGCG
>CAZRFT010000180.1:0-11424 GCA_964599255.1 uncultured Neptunicoccus sp.
GTCTGTATGCCCAAAGACGCGGAATGTGATATTTGGATGTGCTTTGATCCATTCTGCCTGACGGCGAAGTGCAGCCTGTGCCGATGCGTCCAATTTAGACGAGTTAAACTCGAAATTGATCGTCGCTGGCGCTTCTGCCGCGAAAAGGCGCGTCAGGTTCTTGACCATCTCTTGCTGAAGTTCGCCATTCATAACTGCAATGTTATTTGCGGTTGTGTCGCCGAAAGTCTTGGACACTTTGCCAGCTTCGGTCAGTAGGGGCGAGACGCCGCTTTGACCGCCTTCGAATGAACATGCTGCCAATGTTGATGTGCAGGCCAGCATGGTGATTTTTGTGATTAGTTTAGTCATGGCTTACTCCAATACATATCCGTAAGAGCCGCTAAAATCTTGGGCAGCGACTGCATCGGCGTTTTCAGGGCTAAAGCGATTGCCATCCCCACGAAGGTTTCCTTGGGTTTTACCCAATAGGAACAGCTCTCCCTCTGTTGGGGGTCGAACGCGATCCGTCGGCAATAGGAAGTTATCGCCATTAACTGGAGAGACCAGATGCGCGGTGATAATGATCACAAGCTCTGTTTGCTCGCGCTGATAGCTGGCCGAACGGAACAGGGCACCAAGAATTGGCACATCACCCAAGAATGGGATTTGAGCCGCCGCATCTGTGAAGTTGTCCTGCAAGAGACCCGCAATCGCAATCGATTGACCGTCCTGGAGTTCCACAACAGTCGTGGCTTCGCGCACGGTTAGCGCTGGGAAAGTACCCCCGGCAAATGAAACTGTCGTCGCTGTATCCAGTGCAGATACTTCAACATCTAAGGTCAGGTTGATTTGCTTGTTGTCAAATACAACTGGTTTGAAAGTCATCGCCACACCAAATGGCTTAAACTCAACCGTCAGATTACCGTCTTCGCCAATCGCAGGGTATGGATATTCACCACCAGCAAGGAAGCCCGCTTCGTTACCAGAGATTGTTACTAGGTTTGGCTCCGCCAAGGTGCGCACAAGACCTTTGTTTTCAAGGGCTTCAAGCAACACACCTACTGAGGCAGAGCCGATGCTAAAGACGGTACCAATTGCACCCAAAGTGTCCGCACCGACCGTTACAGGAGTTCCGGCAATCAATGACCCGTTGCCAGGTGTTAGGAACGTGCCTGTTTCACCAATCGTTGCGTTGCCGTCATTGCCTTCCACGCTGCCTGAAATGCCTTTACCCACGGTACGCGACATTTCTGCAAACCGTACTTTAAGCATCACCTGGTGGCGGCCACCGACCGTCGCAATGTTCGTAACGCGTCCAGGGGCGAAACGCTCTGCAAGCTCGACAATCCGGGCTAACGTGCGTGTGCCAGTGGCAACACCTGAAATCACGATGCCGTCGTTGGCAGCGCGAATTTCAATTTTTTCGTCCGGCATAATGTCGTCAACAAGCTCTTTGAGCTCGGCTAGGTTCGGGTTTACGATCACATCGACATTTGTGATCAGACGACCATCGGCCCCAAGGAGGGTTAGTGTTGTCCGGCCTGGTGACTTACCCAAGACATAGATCGTGCGATCAGAAAGTGTCGCGATATCTGCAATCCCAGGGTTGGCAACTGACAATTCCGCAAAGGGAACATCAGATTCTAGAACCACAGCCCTATTGAGGGGAACCAATACGGATTCAGATGTTTCTTCAGTTGTAACTTTAATAATCCCGTCGTCCTGCGCTATCGCGGGAGTCGTGGAGATTTGTAGTGCAGACAAAGCCAGAAGGCCTGCTGCTAACAGGTTTAATAGTCGCATGGTTATCCTGCCTCTCTGATCACATTTTTATTTTTTTATTAACAGCACCATGCGCGATTTCGGATTTATTTACAAGAATCAAATACTTGGCGGGATTCGCCCCTGTGGATAACTGGCAACACCACATCATATTGAGTCGTCAGATTCACCGACCACAAGACTATGAGTCGGCCAATAGAGAAAATACGGTGAAAAAATGGCGATTTAGTTAGGGCAAGGCACTTCGGTGCGGGTAACTTCCGTACCTTTGCGAATTGTTCTGAAGCATTTTTTGGCTTCTTGGACATCTTCAATTTGAAGGATATCGGTTTGATCCACAACGACCGCTTCCCCGCTATCTGAGGTATCCCCAATGCCACGAAGCGCAAGCTGTAGTCGGCCAGTCGCTTGTGCCTGCGCGAGAATGCCCACAATTTCGCGAGGTGCGCCGACTGTAACGGTTCTTGCAACAACGGGTTTGTTGCGATCTTCATTTGCGAGTTGGTCAATAGCGATAAGTTGGATGCCATCAAGCAGGAAACGCGTTTGCGTTCCACCTTGGCTGTCATTACCCGTCCAAAGTACGTCAACCCGATCGCCTGGTCGTAAAAATCCTGAAACGCCCGATGCAACATCGACGCGCAATGTATAAGCGACCTCACCTGCCGCTAATCGCGAGGCAACCCCAGCGTCTTGTCCGAAATTTGAAACCTTTGTCGTCATGACAACCTCGCCGGCCTCGATAAGGCGTGTTGCAACACGTCCAGCGTCTTTTTGGTCTTGGGTTTCACCCAACAACAGATCTAGGCCAACAATTCCGTTTTCAGGGATTGCATCGACTGGAAACAATACCTCTTTGACGTCTTCCTCAGTTAGGCGGTTTCCATAAGAAATTTCTCTAGCAGCAACAACAACAGGAGCTGTTTCGACAACTTTTGTTCGCAGTTCATCAATTTCCGCCTGTAGGGCGGCGACGCGGTTATCGTAGCCCCCAAACTCTTGTAAGATCAAATATCCTGCAAAACCAGCGATCCCCATACCGAGAAGAAGGATCAAAAGAAAAACAAGCCGCATGATAAGATTCCTTGAATTTGCTTGGCGTTTTTATCTGAAATTTCCGTTGATGCAATGCAATCAGACAAAGAAAAAGGGGCAAAGCTTGCCCCTTAAACTCTAATTACAGAACCTTTCGGTTCTAAACGAGACCGCTATTAGCTGCCTGCGCCGATTACTTTAGAAGAAATCGTAGAAACCTGCGTAGAAACGGCAGTGTTGATCAAAGAGATCGCACCAAGTGCCAACGCAACAACTGCAGCTGTTAGAACAACCCAGTCTACTGTTACCGCACCAAGTTCGTCTTTACGGAAAGATTTGAATAGTTTCATTTTAGTTCACCCTTCGCTTTTTGGGGCCCTTTTTGGGCTGTGAAAGAATTGTACGCCTAGCAGAGCTATACAAATTCGGTGCTACTGTAATTGAATTCAAATAAGGCAGGACTATGGCTGAATTATTTAAAATCGTGATTTTTGGGCACCAAATTAACACATTGTTTTCATTAGGAAAAAATCACTGATTGTGATAGTTGCACCAACTAGAAACATAAATGTGCCGAGAATGTGTCACTGAGCTATCAAGATTTTTCCTGAATTTGTTAAATATCGGGAGAATCGTGTGACAGGGTTGACAAATAATCTTGGCCGCAAAGAGCAGTAAGGACCCAAAAATGGGCCATGACATTTCAACTATGGGAAAAGTCCCATTTATTGGCTTAACCGCTTGTTTTTGCCTTTTCTGCTTGGCCCCCCTACACGCAGAGGTAGAACAAGGCAGCGATGGATTTAAACGGATTAAGGTCGAAAATCGACCCGTTGGATCCAAGATAAATATTCAAATCGACCCCGATGAGCAGGCCTTGTTACTAGCGCCCCCGGACAATCCTCGCCCAACGACCCCAATTGATGAGCGTCTGGAGGAATTGGTGCCAAATCCAACACCACATGAGCAGCCAAGCGGAAATACCGATTGGTTTTGGGCAAATCTTCCCAACACTACCGCCGATGCCAATCGTGACAAACTTCGCCTCGCCCTGAATCAAATTGATAACGCGCCCGAGGGGTTCGCCCTTCCCAATACGGGTCTACTTACGAAAATTGTTCGTGACTATGGTAAGACGATTTTGCGGACGTCGATTGAAACCCAAGTTTCGCCGCCCTTTATTGCAGCGGTCATTGCGGTAGAAAGCGCAGGCAATCCCACGGCGGTAAGTTCTGCTGATGCACAGGGCTTGATGCAGCTTATTCCAGCAACCGCAAAACGCTTCAATGTTGCTGACCCCCACGATCCTGAACAAAATATTAAAGGGGGCGCACGATATCTATCGTGGCTTTTGCGCGAATTTCGTGGCGATCCCATATTGTCGCTTGCGGGCTACAATGCAGGTGAAAACGCGGTCAAAGAATATCAAACCGTACCCCCCTATGAGGAGACCCGTGCATATGTTCCCAAGGTGATTGCCGCGTGGAAGATCGCACGACTATTGTGCACGAAGCCTCCGGAATTTGCTGATGAGCCTTGTCTTTTCCAGCCTGCGCTCTTGAACTAAACTTGCCCATCGCTACAGTCCCGACCAAACCTTCAAGGGACTAGTATGAACGCGAAACTTTGGCAACCAGACGCTGCCCGTATTCAATCCACGGCTCTTTACCGATTTGCATCAGAATACGTTGACGCAGATCCATCGGATTATGATGCAATACTGAATTGGTCACTTGCTGATCTTGGGCGCTTTTGGTCGGCGGTTTGGGATTTCGCAGGTGTTGTTGGGGACAAAGGAAACAAGGCGTTTGTTGATACGGGCGACATCAAATCAGCTCAATTCTTTCCCGATGCCAAGCTGAATTACGCGGAAAATTTGCTTGTTGGTTCAGGGGTAGAGGATGCCCTTATCTACATAACAGAAGATGGCCAGCGGCTAACGTGGTCTTGGGATCGATTGCGTTCTGAGGTTTCGCGTCTTCAACAGGCTCTTGTCGCCGAAGGAATTGGAAAGGGCGACCGCGTTGCGGGGTTTGTACCAAATTCACCTTATGCGATTGCCGCGATGCTAGCGACCGCATCGCTAGGCGCTGTTTGGTCCTCTTGCTCGCCTGATTTTGGCTTTAACGGGGTTCGTGATCGTTTTGGGCAAATTGAACCGAAGCTGCTTTTTTGCGCGGATCACTACTTTTATAATGGCAAACGGTTTGAATGCTTGGAGACGGCGCTGGAATTGGCAGAAGCAATGCCATCCGTCAAAAGAACGGTTGTCTTTCCTTATGGAGACGGCGCGATTGAAGATACGCGCATCACAACATGGCTGGATTTTTGTGGAGAGTTTGAGGCACGCGAAATCGAATATACCCGCGTGCCCTTCGCGTCACCGCTATTTATACTTTTCTCGTCGGGCACAACGGGACTGCCAAAATGCATCACACATAGTGTTGGCGGAACTCTTTTGAAGCATCGCGAAGAGCAAGTTTTGAACTGCGATATTAAAGAGGGCGACGTATTTTTCTATTTCACTACATGCGGCTGGATGATGTGGAATTGGTTGGTATCTGGGCTCGCTTGCAAAGCAAAATTGATCCTTTTTGACGGGAACCCATTTTACCCTGACGGCACACGTTTGTCCGAACTCGCGCGTGAAGAGGGCGTGACCCATTTTGGGGCATCGGCAAAGTATTATGATGCCTGTGCGAAAGCGGGCGTTAAACCGAATGCAGAAGGGGAGTTGGACGCATTGCGCGTGATGATGTCAACGGGATCGCCCCTTGCGCCGGAAAGCTTCGATTATCTTTATGCGGATTGGAAATCTGATATGTGCCTTTCCTCGATCGCTGGAGGGACCGATATTTGTGGCTGCTTCACGGGCGGCTCACCAATTAGTCCAGTCTATCGCGGCGAATGTCAGAAACGGGTTTTGGGCATGGATGTTCAAGTTTTCGACGATGAAGGAAAAATTTGCCAGCATGGTCCGGGCGAGTTAGTGTGCATTCAACCCCATCCAGGACAACCCGTTGGTTTCTGGGGAGACGATAAAGGCGAAAAATATCACGACGCCTATTTTGCGAAGTTTCCAAAAGTTTGGCATCACGGTGACTTTGTAGAAATCACCGAAAACGGGGGTGCTGTCTTCTTTGGTAGGTCCGATGCCGTTCTCAACCCTGGGGGCGTTCGGATAGGGACAGCTGAAATTTATCGGCAAGTGGAACGTATTGATGAGGTTCTGGAAGCGATTGTGGTTGGCCAGAATTGGCAATCAGATGTTCGTGTGATCCTTTTCGTGCGCTTGCGGGATGGCGTGGTGCTGGATGAAGAATTGAGCAAGCGTATCAGGTCAGAAATCCGCGCCAACGCCACGCCGCGCCACGTGCCCGCAATCATACTGGCCGTTGCGGATATCCCGCGGACGAAATCAGGGAAAATTACGGAAATCGCGGTGCGCGATGTCATTCATGGGCGTGAGGTGAAAAACACAAGTGCCTTGGCAAACCCAGAAGCCCTTGATTTCTATAGAAATTTACCCGAGTTGCAAAAATAACACAATATATAGAGATTTCTGTAGGTTTTTGACCAGATTTAGTGTATTGTTCAACCAGTAGGTCTGGGGACTTACACTCGAGCAACAAATAATAAGAGGGTTTGAAAATGAACCTATCCGCACCGACCAAACCGGTATTCCTAATCTCCTTAGTTTTGGCTGTATTGGCGCTTCTTGCCGCACTTGGCATCAGTGTACCGGTCGTGTCTGGCAATGCCCTTTGGGTCGCACTTGCAGGGTACGTCGTACTAGCACTGGGCAATATGCTCAAAGGGATGTGAGAACCAGTTTCTCCCGTATTAGGGCGCTTCAGATGGGGGGCGCCCTAATCATGTCACCTCATGATAGATTATATTAAACGCGAAGTGCCCCGAGTCTGGGCACGCATCATCCACACGATCAACGGACTTCACCGCACTTGGGTGGATGAGCCGAGTTTTGCGCAATGGGTGGTGATCAATGTCCTATCGATTGCTTTGACGTTTAAGATCGAGATGAGTTCAACCGAACAACTGATCATCATCATTCTTGGGCTTTTGATTTTGGTGATTGAATTGCTCAATACAGGGATTGAGGCCGCGATTGATCGCATCTCACCTGAAATTCATGATCTTTCGAAAAAGGCCAAGGATGCGGGCTGTGCAGCTGTCGCGCTGATGGCTGTGATTGGTTTGTTTGCCTGGGTCTGGATTTTTGTAACCTAGCTCTGATCTTCGCGAATGCGATAACTTCCCTCTGGTAAATCGAGCGCTGCTTCCAAATCGCGCAATTGAGCAAGGGAAAAGGTGATCCGTTGGACTTGTTCCGTACGAGGGTTCATTTGTTCAATTGTCACGCAAGACCCAAAAATGTTGATTGTGACATCCTCTTGCAACGATGCGGAACCTTCATCGATCAAGGTCACAACCGATGCATCAAATTCATGTTCAATTGTAAACAATGGGCCATCTCCGATTAACAAATTTCTGTATGCCCCACCCAAGCAGGATGAAGACAATATTGATAGCGGTAATCATTGTGTAAAAGATCATTCGTCCCCCAAGTTCCATATTATTTAGGAAATCATAGGGTAAGCCGCTCGTTACCGTGCCAGCCGGTTTATCGTTCAAAGGTTGGACGACAAACTCCATCCAGGCGGGATAAACCACACCTAAAATTAAGGCGGCAACAAAGACGGCTTTTAGCCTTTTGAAAACGCGATGTATGAAAAACGCATCGATCCAGAGTAGGATCGGGCCAAGTACGTGCAGATAATATTCTTGATACCATTTGATCACCTCGCCCTCCTCGTAGAAATTTGCTGGATCTGCGAGATAAATGCGCCAGTAGTTAAAAACCACGGACATATTCATGACAACTGCCAGCGAAACAAACGCATCCCATCTTGCCTCTGACAATCCCAAAGAAAGGCGCAACATTTGTCCAGCTACCAAGACATTTGCGCACAAAGCCCAAATAGTTAGGAAACGAAATTGCCAACCAAAATTATCATATTCGGTGTTGAAGAACTGATAAATCCAATAGCCTAATGCAAGGGTGAAAACGATGGCGCGGTAGCGGGCGATGTTATTCATGGGGGCAAGCCTAGCTAAAACACAGATGCTATCAAGGCTTCCCGCTGCTTAAAACGCAACGTAAAAGGCAGATCATGAAGCTGCACACGATCGATCACGTATTGACTGATAAAGGGTCTAAATATGCGGTATCAGGTGGGGTCGCGGAGACAAAGTCAGAGGCGCTGAAACTAGTCGCGACGCTAAAGCGAAGCAAGAAATTTGCGAAAGCGACACATAATACTTGGGGACTTCTTCTTTCTGACGGGACGCCAATTAAAAATGATGATGGGGAAACGGGCGCAGGCATGGTCATTCTTCGAATGCTGGAGCGCGAGGCCCTTTTTAATACCTGTATCATTGTGACCCGTTGGTATGGGGGCGTGCATTTGGGTGGTGATCGTTTCCGTCATGTTGGAACTTGTGTGAAAGCTTGGATAGATAGCCAAAATTAGATCAAACCATTTTGTCCCAAAACTGTGAATTCAATTTATTTCCCTTTTGAGCAACGAGAGTGCTACTCAGATTAGGATCTATCTGGCTTGTCGACAGGAGGATCAATCGAGGGGTTCCGATCCATGGTAAATAAAATAACCCTAGTTTTTGTAATTTCTGTGGGATTTGCGCCGCCTTTATTCCGCAAAATCATGAATTTACTGATCTCGAAATCGCCGAAATATTCGGTACGCCAATTTTTGGTGCAGAGCTTACAGGTGAAATTTCGGATTACAAAATTTCGCGCGCGAGTTTGGATTGTATGGGTCTTTTGAATGATTTGGTGATTGAAGGAACCGAAACCTATAGTGATGAAACGCGGAATTACTACAAAGAGGCTTGTAGATCACAAATGGGCTCTATGCTGAATCGGAGCAGTGATGGTGGCCGTTCGTTGGATGATTTCATTTATGATGGCTTTTATCAGAAACTCGAAATAATTTATTCGTCTCAGGCGGATGGCTAATGCCATGAGTCTCTAAATTAAGACAATCCGACTAATATGGGTTTCCATCGTCGATGCCCTCGCAAATGTCGCACCCTGACAACTCTTTGGAGCGTTTAAAACCCACCCCCGCGGGCAATCCAAAGGGCTGCCATGAAGCTAGCAGACGCACAAATCACTAAGAAATGCCAGATCGCAACCGAGAAACGCATTTTATCTGCCGCGTAGAAGAAAGTGCCAAGCGTATAACAAATCGCCCCAAGACCGATAAAGGCACTGCTCATCCACGGAAGGGTTGCGATCAGCGGGTAGGCCAGAACAATCGCGCCCCAACCAAGCACGAGATAAAGGATGGTCGAGCGCCAATTGGGTTCCGACCAATAACAAATTTTCCAGACCATTCCCATCAGACACAGTGCCCAGACCATTCCCAGAACGAAGAAGCTGAAATCCCCGCCGATGATCATGACCATCGGTGTGTAGGTGCCGGCAATTTTTAAGAAAATTGCGGCATGATCCCATTTTTGGAAGGTTTTTCGATATTCCACTATCGGTGTGAAATGAAACAGGGCTGACACCACGAAGGAAAACATCACTGCCGCGCAGTAGATTAACGTGGACAGGATTGCATGCGCATCGCCCTGCAGAGCGACAAATCGGATTAGCAAAATTGAAGCGATTAGACCGCCAAAAACACCGATCCCATGCATCACCGCATCTGCCAGTCGTTCCTCGCGGGAATAGATGGGATAAGGCTCTGGCGTTTGATCGCCGTGATAGAGATGGGTATCTGCCATAATTCTTGTTATCAGAAATATCTTGCTGATCTATTCACGGACCATGCGCGATATTAGGTTTTGGTTAATTTGACCCTAACGTAACGATGACAGGGAGACAAATCGCGCCATGTTACAGTTTGGTGAGGGTTTGTTTCAAATTACGATCAATTCCGTGCATTTTTTTGAGGCGCTGGGTTTATTGGTCCTAATTTTGCGATCAATGTGATCAGGGAAATTATCGCAGCGGCAGCCGCTAAAAGAAGTGCCACGCGATAATTGCCAAATTTATCAAATAAGAAACCAGCAAGATATGGGCCCAAAAGTCCCGCTGTTGCCCAGGCTGTAAAGACTCGACCATAAATGCGGGTTCCAAGCGCCGCCCCGTATTGGTGGGATATAAAGGCAGGAAAGGCAGCTATTGTCCCACCATAGCAAAATCCGATTATGATAAACCCTAAAAGCGTTGTGTGGATAGGCTCTAAGGCCGCAAGTGCAATCAGTCCTACGACGGATAAGCTAACCAGCACGGACAAAACAAAACGGCCAGATATTTTGTCAACCAATCCGCCGCCTGAAAGGCTACCGCTCATATTCGCAAGAGCAATGACAACCGGCGCTGCAAGTATCCAAGTGGCATTGCCCCCCCGTGCCTCTGCAATGGCTGCGGCATGCCCGATGACCATTAGCCCAGCAGTTACAGCGCCACAGTAACTCAGCCAAAGCCAAAATACCCGCCCGCCTTGATCAGCACTGGATGGCGTTGCTAGTTCCTTTGATTCAGGGAAATTCGATTGTGATAGTTTCAAAATAAATGCGCTCAGGGCTGAAATGCTAACCACAGCACAGGCTAAAAAAAACAGGGCCAAGCCCCAACCACCCGCTTCAGAGGTAAGTCGCAACGGGATTGGGAAAAAAACAGCCCCCAAGGCATAGGTTGCTGTAATAACCCCCATGGCAAAACCGCGTTTGTCGTTCCAGATATTTCCCGCAAACTGGAGGGCGTATCCGTAGGCCATTCCGTTGGCCGCTCCGAAAATGACGCCAAAGCCGATCCATACAAGGGCAGCCGTTGGGCTAATCGCGGCCAGCATACAGCCCATGCCTGCAAATAGGCCAGTGCCTAAAACAAATCGTGCTGGTGACCAACGATGATAAAGCCGATGCCCCACGAGCACAGAAAGGGATAAAAAAATCAGGGCCAGAGAATAGGTAAAACTCGCCCCGCTTCTTGAAGTATCAAAGGCGGTTTCCATTTCTAAAAGAAGGACTGAATAGGCATGAAGCGACCCCATAACAAAAGACAAAAGGGCCGCGCCACAAAGCGCCAATTTCTTGGTCGCGGATGGGGCGGGTGGCATTATTCGCGTCTCTGGTTGGACACTACCGTCGCATTCCAGGCGTCGTTGCTGGCGATGCCCTCTGAATCCGGTTCTGGTAAATCACCAACCTTGTCCGCAAAGCTACGGCAGTATCGATGATTTATTTGAACCGTGGGTGGGGCGATTTCTGGATCATCGAGCGTCCCCGTCGCAATCTCAACTTGATCATCGTTGAAATTTTCAAGGCTTAGTGGCGTGCCGCAATCCCTACAAAACCCGCGTTGGCTAATATTGGAACTGGCAAAAAGGCCCCTAGTCCCCATTGTCCAAACGAGATCATTGGCAATGACCAATGGGGCGTAAAAAGCGCCAAAAGCGCGTTGACACATGCGGCAATGACAGACAGAGGATCGTCCTAGACTCCCCACTTGATAACGTACCCCGCCGCATTGGCAGCCTCCGGTGATCTGAATTTTCTTGGTCATGTGTC
>CAZRFT010000181.1:0-3669 GCA_964599255.1 uncultured Neptunicoccus sp.
GGCATGATGGATGCCAAAAAAGCGCTGTCAGAAACTGATGGTGACATGGAAGCGGCCGTTGACTGGCTGCGTACCAAAGGTTTGGCAAAAGCTGCCAAGAAAGCTGGCCGTACGGCGGCTGAAGGTTTGGTTGCGGTTAAAGTTGACGGTGGCACAGGTGTGGCCGTTGAAGTGAACGCAGAAACTGACTTTGTGGCGAAAAACGCTGATTTCCAAAGCATGGTATCTGGCATTGTAGGTGCAGCGGTTGCTGTTGATGATGTCGACGCGCTTAAAGCCGCTGATATGGGCGGTAAAACGGTTGAAGCGACTGTAACAGACGCGATCGCAACAATCGGTGAAAACATGTCCGTGCGTCGCATGGCAAAAGTCACTGGCGATGTTGTGGGCTCTTACATTCACACAGCGGCCACTGATGGCATGGGCAAAATTGGTGTGCTTGTTGCCATGAAAGGTGGCGACGAGGCGATTGCAAAACAAATCGCGATGCATGTTGCAGCGGCAAACCCACAGTCCCTAAACGAAGGTGATTTGGACCCAGCCGTTGTTGAGCGTGAAAAAGCGGTTCTTACAGAACAAGCGCGCGAGTCTGGTAAGCCAGAAAACATCATCGAGAACATGATCGTTGGCCGTATGAAGAAATTATACGCTGAAGTCTGCCTTGTAAACCAAGCGTTTGTGATGAACCCAGATGTGACTGTTGAGCAGGCTGCAAAAGATGCAGGCGGCGAAGTCCTTGGCTTTGTGCGCATGGAAGTCGGCGAAGGCATCGAGAAAAAAGAAGAAGATTTCGCAGCAGAAGTTGCGAAAACAATGGGCGGCTAAGTCTAGTAAATACCCTTAAAGAAAAGCCTCGCGAATTCGCGGGGCTTTTTTTATGTTAGACCTATTGTGAGATATTTTTTTATTTTTGTTTTACTTACTGCGTTTGTATCAGCATCAAATTCTTTTGCGGGAAAACTGTCTTGGCTAAAACTGTTACTTAAGCAAGGAAGTGAGACAACCGTTTCGTCGACGCCCACAATCAGTAAGCGCGCAAAATCAATACAAAAAATACTTGGTGATGATACAGGTATTTTATTGGCTTTGTTAGAAAAGACCCCAAGCCTGAAAGATACTAATTATAGTGAGGATCAAATCTATTGGGCCATTCGACTTGTTGCCGATAAGACCACGCAAAATTTGATGGAATTGGAGCTTGCGGGTAATTCCTATCAGCTAGAAAGGGCAAATTATTATTACGCGAAAGCCCTTTTGCTGCATCGAAAAACAGCGATAGAACATCTCGTTAGAAATAATGCTGCGACAGAAAGTTTTGGTTTTAATTATCCTTTTATGATTAAGAAGAATGATCTGGTTACAGGCGCAATAACCGAAAATTGGTCGCGGCGAAATTCGCGTGAAGTGTTGTCCATTTTAAATGATATGTTTTCGATATTGGATGAAAATCCCCCGCAAGAAACAAGCTTTGTTCCTGATATTTTCAAAGCTTTAGAGACTGCTATTGAGAACCATGTCATCCCTTGCGACCCACAGTTTGATCTGTCCGGACGCGATCAATCTGCAAGCTTGAGTTTCCCACTTTGCTATCGTCAGGTTGAAATTTCTAGTTTTACCATCGAATTGGATTTGGCCGAATTTGCGATGAGAATGAAAAAAATAGGTTTGATTTCTGGCCGTGGCTATACTTTAGGAAATTCAAATTCGCCAGCAAATTTAAAGGAATGGGTTTCGATCCTAAGTCTGCGGGTGGATAGTCCAGCCCGCGCAACTGGTGCGATGGTCGCTTTTGCGGTTCAAGACTATCTTATTGAAAATAAGAAAACGAAATAGTCATGCCGTTAATATATCGGACACTTTTAAGGCTCGCATCGGGTTACCGTCGACTTTCAACTTCCCACTCATCACCGCCATAGCAGGGTTTTGATCGCCGCTTAGGATATTGCGAAAGACGGTGTCGGACGCGATCATGGTGACGTCTGCTTCTTTATCTTCCGCCGTTGCACCTGTTTCAGAGAGGAACACGGTTCCTTCGTCTTTAATGACAAGTTTTGCTGTGCCGCGGATGATCCCTTTGACTTTGGCATCTAAGGCTTCAACAAACTCTTCAACGATTGTGGACATGAAACGCTCCTTTAACTTGATGTCCAAGAAACGCAGTTCGGGTAAGAAGGCAAGCGTGACGCTACGAGAGGTGTGCTTTCATTGCGTCTAGCCCCATCAAATACCCCTCTGGCCCGTGTCCCATGATGGATTTGAAGGCGACGAATTCGATATAGGAATGATGGCGAAAGCTTTCACGCTCTTTGATGTTCGAGATATGAAGTTCTACAGTAGGAATTTCCACTGAAGCAATCGCGTCGTGAAGGGCGACAGATGTGTGCGTATAGCCGCCCGCATTGATCAAAAGCCCCTGAAAGACGCCTTTGGCTTCTTGGATCCAATCAATCAGCTGCCCTTCATGATTTGATTGTCGGCATTCAACCTGCATGCCCAGCTCCTCCGCCTTGGCCATACACATCGCGTCGAGTTCGGGCAGTGTTGTTTTACCGTAAACTTCGGGCTGACGAGTGCCAAGCAGGTTGAGGTTAGGGCCATTTAAGATCAAGATTCGCATGTGCCCCACATAAAAAAATGGGCTCGAAGAGTCGATGACTTTCGAGCCCAAGGACAAGGGTATGAAAAAACGAGAAAGAACCGGGAGATTACACTCGTTTTCTCAGCGGGATCTAAATCTCTACTGTTCATCAGAACCTGCAGGATTAAGATGGCGTGATTCTGTTTTATTAAATGTGACGATCGTCACCTAAATGAGTAAAAATGAAAAAACGTGCAGCCGATATTTTAGTCGAAATTCTAGAGGCACAAGAGACCACCTATGTTTTTGGTGTTCCGGGTGAAAGCTATCTTGCCGTTCTTGATGGGCTTTACGATTCCAAGCAGATCGAATTTGTAAATGCACGCCATGAAAGCGGTGCGAGTTTCATGGCGGAAGCCTATGGAAAACTAGAGGGCAAGGCGGGGATCGCGATGGTGACGCGCGGCCCAGGCGCGACGCATGCTTCCATAGGTGTTCACACCGCCCACCAAAACTCCACGCCCATGATCCTTTTCATTGGGCAAATCGCGCGGGATCAAAGAGACCGTGAAGCCTTTCAAGAGGTCGATTATCGCGCCTTTTTCGGGGATATCGCGAAATGGGTGGTCGAGGTCGATGACCCGGCCAGAATGAGTGAGCTTTTGCACCGCGCCTTTCATGTTGCGCAATCGGGCAGACCGGGCCCCGTGATTGTTTCGCTTCCTGAAGATATCCTTGAAGCGGAAGTGGAAGCATCTGCGCCAAAGAAGATTTCACGCATTGAAGCGGGAATGGATGCAGGCGATTTAGCGAAGGTTTCGGAGTATCTGGGCAAGGCCAAAAAACCACTGATTGTGGCAGGCGGGGGCGGCTGGTCGGATGCAGGGCGCGCAGCACTTCAAGCCTTTGCCGTTGCAAATAAAATACCTGTCGTTGCTGCGTTTCGATGCCAAGATATTATCGATAATAACGAGGAAGTTTTTGTCGGCGATGGCGGCTTGGGTAAGCCCCCCTATATGAAACAGGCATTGGTTGATGCCGATCTTATTTTAGCCGTGAATATCCGCTTTGGTGAGATTTTGACCGATGGG
>CAZRFT010000182.1:0-1528 GCA_964599255.1 uncultured Neptunicoccus sp.
GGCGAAACACAACGAACCGCATCGGATAGCGTTTTATCTGTATGAACTGGCATCAGACCTGCATTCCTTGTGGAATCTGGGCAAAGAGAAGCCGCAATTACGCTTCTGGCAGGAGGACGACAAAGCGGCCTCTGCCCAGAAGCTAGCCATGATCAGGGCCGTCCAAATCACCCTTGCGAACGGCCTGGGAATTCTTGGTGTCACCCCAATTGACGAAATGCGGTAAAATTCGCTAATATCCTCGTAAGAGCCCCTAACGGGCCGCGTGCGAAAAGCACAATTGAGGATGATATGAGCAGGTTCCTAAACCTTTTGGCAGCCCTTGCCTCTTTCGGGGCGTTTGCAATGTTAATTCAATGGGGATTCACACTTTCCACGTTGGATCCGTCAGATATTCCAGTGATCAAGAAGGCCGAAGGCCCGGCGCGTGTCGCCCCTGATGATCCCGGTGGTGAAATTGTCGGCACGCAAGGCTTGGCGCTAAATGCGATCCAATCAAAGGGGGCAGCAGAAAGCACGTCAGAGCAAGTTGTCTTGGCACCCCGTGCGGAACCTTTTCAACCCGAAGATGTCGCTGGCATTGATATTGAAAACCGTCTGCCAGAAGCAACAGAGGCAGCCGCCAATGTAGAAGAGATTATTGCGGATGCTTTGAAAAACGATGTTCAGGGCACATTGACCATGGCGTCAGAGCTTTCAGAGGATTTGAAGAAGGCCGATGAAACGGCGATGGCGAAGGCCAAAGCCTTGTTTGGGATCACCGATGATGCCCAAACTGGGGAAGAGGTCGTGGCAAAAACGGCAACACCTGAAGTGGTTGAAGAGAAACCAACAGAGGTTGCCCAAACACCAGAGAATGATCCCTTGGCAATCCGACCCAAACGGCGGCCGAGTGAATTGAAGGCTGTGGCTAAAGTTGAGCCAGAAGCGCCAGAGGCGCCAAAGACAGCCCCAAAAGAGGTGGTTAAAGTTGCCGCCGTACAGGACAGCAACAAGCCCAAAGCAGGCACGCCTGTTATTCAGCTAGGTGCATATCTAAGCGATCAGATTGCGGATTCTGAATGGGGGCGTTTGTCTAGCCGTCATGGGGATTTGTTGGGCAAATTCACGCGCTATAAAACCACAACCGTTGCGGCTAATGGCAAAACCTACCATCGCTTACGCCTGCATGGTTTCGCAGATGACGCAGAAGCCAAATCGCTTTGTGTGGCGATAAAGGCGCGCGGAGCGGATTGTTTGTTCGCGCGCGAGAAATAGCATGAACGGTGCGGCCATTTTTGGCCTGTTGGGAACAAGCCTTAGCTCTGATGAAAAAAGATTCTTTCAGGATTATGATCCGTGGGGGTTTATCCTTTTTGCGCGAAATCTTGAGCAGCCTGACCAAATTCGAGCTTTAACCGCATCGCTACGCGAATGTGTGGGCCGCGATTGTCCGATCCTGATCGATCAGGAAGGCGGGCGTGTTCAGCGCTTGCGCGCCCCTGATTTCATTGAATGGCTTCCACCTTTGGATCAGATGGCAAAGGTG
>CAZRFT010000183.1:0-15194 GCA_964599255.1 uncultured Neptunicoccus sp.
TTGACGTAGGCGGGTCATCTTAATAACTTCTTCGCGGGCACCAGCAGGCCGAGGCGCAGCCGGTTTTGCCGCTGGGGCAGGGGTCGGGGCAGGCGCCTGAACATCTGATTTCATGACGCGACCGTCGCGGCCAGAACCAGAGATCGTTGAGATATCGATCCCTTTTTCTTCGGCTAACTTCTCAGCTGATGGTGCGTTTTTAATACCGCTTTCCACGCTTGGTTCTGCGGGAATGGCAGCCTCTTCTTTAGGCGCATCAGTGCTAGGGGTGCCAGCACCAGCACCTTCATTCAGTGTCGCCAAAAGGGCATCGACACCAACTGTTTCACCCTCTGCAGCGACGATTTCACCTAATGTACCTGCGGCAGGAGAGGGAACCTCTACCGTGACTTTGTCGGTTTCTAGCTCGCAAAGCATTTCATCCACGGCAACGCTGTCGCCTGGTTTTTTAAACCAAGTTGCAACCGTGGCTTCTGTAACACTTTCACCTAACGTGGGAACACGAATCTCTGTCATGGCTTATCCTTTCAAAGTCAACGCGTCGTTGATCAGCATTTCTTGTTGTTGTTTGTGCAGGCTGGCAAGGCCAGTGGCAGGTGCTGGGGCCGATTTGCGACCCGCATAAATTGGGCGGGTCTGTTTCGCCCCGATTTCAATCAAGTTGCGTTCCAGATGAGGATTCACAAACGACCACGCGCCTTGGTTTTTTGGTTCTTCTTGGGCCCAGACGAATTCTGCATTTTTAAAACGGCCAAGTTCCTCTTGCAGCGCTTTGTTTGGAACAGGGTAGAGCTGTTCCATACGCAAAAGGTAAATATCATCAATCCCGCGGGCATCACGTTCAGCCAGCAAATCGTAGTAGACTTTACCTGTACAAATGACCACGCGTTTTATTTTGCTGTCAGCCTTGAGTTTTGTATCAGAGTTACCGAGCTGCGCGTCATCCCAAAGCAAGCGGTGAAAGCTTGCACCGTCCGTGAAGTCTTCGATCGTGCTGACCGCCATTTTATGTCGCAGAAGCGACTTGGGTGTCATAATGATCAGTGGTTTGCGATAGGTGCGGTGCAATTGCCGACGCAAAATGTGAAAGTAGTTCGCAGGCGTCGTCACATTGGCGATGATCCAATTATCTTCTGCGCACATTTGCAAGAAACGTTCGGGTCGCGCTGAACTATGCTCAGGACCTTGACCTTCCATCCCATGAGGAAGCAAACAAACGAGGCCGGACATGCGGAGCCATTTTGCCTCCCCAGTGGAAATGAATTGATCAAACATAATTTGTGCACCATTGGCGAAATCGCCAAATTGAGCTTCCCATAAGGTCAGGCCATTTGGTTCTGCCAAGGAATATCCGTATTCGTAGCCCAACACAGCATATTCGGATAGCATACTGTCGATCACTTCATAGCTCGCGTCTTGATCTTCGCGGATATTGTTCAGCGGGTAATATTTCTCGCCCGTATTTTGATCCAAGATGCCCGAATGGCGGTGGCTAAACGTGCCACGCGTACAATCTTGACCAGAGAGGCGCACGGGGAATCCCTCTAACATCAGAGCACCAAACGCCAATGCCTCGCCAGTAGCCCAGTCGATATTTTTGCCAGAGCTGATCATTTCAGCCTTTGTGTCCAAAATGCGCTGGATCGTGCGATGGGGCGTCCAAGTTTCTGGCAAGGTCGTTAGTGCTTTGCCAATTTCGCGGAAGCGCGTTTTGGATATTTGAGTTTTCCCACGCTGATATTCGGGATCCTTGCTTTGCATGTCCTTCCAGCGACCATCCAGCCAATCAGCTTTGTTGGGCTTGTAATCCCTGCCCGCGTCGAACTCTTCGTTAAGGCGGGATTGGAAAGAGGCTTTCATATCCTCAATCTCACCCTCTGGAATCAAGCCGTCTTTGATCAATCGATCCGTATAGATGGAAAGCGTAGTTTTGTGCTTTTTAATTTTCTTATACATCTCAGGCTGGGTGAACATTGGCTCGTCACCCTCGTTGTGCCCAAACCGCCGATAGCAGAAGATATCAAGAACCACATCCTTGTGGAATTTCTGGCGGAATTCAGTGGCCACTTTTGCAGCGTGAACCACAGCTTCTGGATCGTCGCCGTTAACATGGAAAATCGGCGCTTCTACCATAAAGGCAATATCGGTTGGATAGGGGGAAGAACGGCTGTCGTGGGGGCTTGTTGTGAAGCCAATTTGGTTGTTCACAACGATATGCATTGTCCCCCCAGTTCTGTGCCCTTTTAGACCTGAAAGGCCAAAGCCCTCCGCCACAACACCTTGGCCTGCAAATGCCGCGTCGCCGTGCAGTAGAACCGGGAGAACAGCGCTGCGATTTCGACCCTGCTGGTCTCCTTTTGCGCGGGCTTTGCCCAATACAACGGGGTTCACGGCCTCTAAGTGAGAGGGATTTGCCGTAAGAGACAGGTGGACTGAATTGCCATCAAACTCCCGATCTGAAGATGCGCCAAGGTGATATTTGACGTCGCCTGAACCTTCAACATCATCGGGCGTCGAAGAACCGCCCAAAAATTCGTTAAAGATCGCGCGGTAGGGTTTGGACATCACATTGACCAAAACATTCAAACGGCCGCGGTGTGGCATTCCAATGATTACATCCCGCACACCTAATGCGCCGCCGCGTTTGATGATTTGTTCCATGGCGGGGATCAGCGCCTCTCCTCCGTCAAGTCCAAAACGCTTTGTGCCCGAATATTTCACATGGCAGAATTTTTCGAACCCTTCTGCTTCCACCAATTTATTCAAAATAGCGCGCCGGCCATTTTCAGTGAAAAAGTTTTCTTGGTCAAAATTTTCGATGCGTTCCTTCAGCCATGCCGCTTCATCAGGCTCCGATAGGTGCATGTATTGAAGCGTGAAGGTGCCACAATAGATTTTATCAAGCTTATTGACGATCTCGCGCATCGACGCGAATTCCATGCCTAGAACATTGTCGAGGAAAATGGGGCGATCCATGTCCGATTCAAGGAAGCCATAGAACCGAGGATCTAATTCAGGATGCGATTTTCGCGGGCGCATATTTAACGGATCAAGATTGGCAATCAGATGTCCCCGAATGCGGTAGGCGCGAATGATCATCAGCGCGCGCATCGAATCGACAACGGCCTGTTGAACCGCATCGTCTGACATTGACGCGCCATTTGCGCTTTTTATTTTTTCAGCCGCTTTTTGCGGGTCATCTGCCCATTGCCCATCAAGAGCTGCGGTCAGTTCGTCATCAGGGGCAGGGGGCCAATCTGGGCGTGACCAAGTTGGCCCTTCTGCTTCTTTACGAACATTAGAGGCACCATCACCCAATGAGCGGAAGTAATCCGCCCAACTTGGATCAACCGATTGCGGGTCGCGAGAGTATGCGGCGTAGAGCTGCTCTACGTATTCAGAATTGTGCCCCTGAAGAAAGGAAGTCTCGTGAAAGTCTTGGCTCGATGTATCAGTCATTTTCTGTCCTCACTTCACCCCGTCCGTGCGTCTTCAATGTTTGGAGAATAGTTATATTCGTCAAAAACCCATGCCATTCGCTTTAGAACTGTGTCCTTGGCTTTTTTTGTAAAAAAATCCGAAATTGGCTTTCCCGCGCGTGAGGCTTTTGTGGATTTGGTAATCGCTAGGTCCCCTACGTCAGATTTGAAGCCGACCAAGGCGCTTATTCGTTGGAGATCGGACACCAAACTTTCATAACGAATAACATCGTTGAGTATATTTGAGCCCTTTATATGGGTAATTTGCAGGTCGTTGTGCCATTGTTCGTTCAGTAAGAAAAATTCAAATGCAAAACGAAAATCGTCGGGGCTAAGTTCATTTGGTTTGAGGCTTCGCTTCCGCCATAAGAAGAGGGACAGACAACGATCATATGGATTGCGAACGGAAGAGATTTTCAAATATTGATCAAAAAGATCCTCGCCGAGTTCCTTCTTTACCCGAAAAGCCCGCATGTGCGGGCCCCATTCGCCCGCTTTTGCGTTGATTACACGTGCTCCGACGATACCGGCGGGACTTTTCACCATTTCGCGTTTTTCGGAGATTTCCAAATTCTCGTCAGTGCAGGCTGGCTCTAAATACATCTCAATAGAAGTTCCCGCGGTTTTGCGGGTCTTCAAAAAGATAAATTTATGCCGATGACTGACGAGAACCATTATTTACCCAATCGCTTGAAGCACTGCTTCACCAAGCTTTGCAGGGCTCTCTGCCACAACGATGCCCGCAGCTTCCATTGCCGCGATTTTATCTTCTGCCCCGCCTTTGCCGCCCGATACAATCGCACCCGCATGGCCCATCCGGCGACCAGGAGGTGCGGTGCGCCCGGCGATGAATCCAGCAACAGGTTTAGATCGGCCTTGCTTAGCCTCCTGTATCAGAAATTCGGCAGCTTCTTCCTCGGCAGAACCGCCGATTTCACCAATCATGATGATTGATTGCGTTTCCTTATCGTCTAAGAACATGTCCAAAATATCGATGAATTCAGTGCCTTTTACAGGGTCGCCGCCAATTCCGACGGCGGTTGATTGGCCTAGGCCAGCTTGGGAAGTTTGATATACTGCTTCGTAGGTAAGGGTGCCGGATCTAGACAACACCCCAACCGATCCCTTCTTAAATATAGCCCCTGGCATGATCCCAATTTTGCACTCATCAGGGGTCAAAATACCTGGGCAGTTACCACCAATTAGGCGCGCGTTTGAATTATTGAGGCGATCCTTGACCTTTACCATGTCTAATACAGGAATGCCCTCGGTGATGCAGGTAATCAGCTCGATCCCAGCTTCAATGGCTTCGATAATTGCGGCAGCGGCCCCTGCAGGGGGAACATAAATGACAGAGGCGGTTGCCCCCGTTTCGCTTTTTGCTTCGGCAACGGTTGTAAATATCGGAAGTGTCTCACCACCGGCGCCTTGCCAAGTCTCACCCCCCTTTTTGGGATGTGTACCCGCAACCATTTGCGTCCCGTGATAGGCGAGCGCTTGCTCTGTATGAAACGTTCCCGTTTTGCCAGTCATCCCCTGGACGATTATTTTAGTTTCTTTATTGATTAGAATGGACATGGCTTTAGCCTTCTCTTTGAATTTCGTGGCGACAGCAGTCGTCATAGTAAAGGTTTCGGGTTGTGGTCATTTTGGTAATCTTTCCACATCGATAAATGTTTGCACACCAAGCGGGCCATTAGCTGTTCCAACGTGCAGTACGGCTTTGGGGCCTGATTGCAGGCGGCGGGCAAGGAAGAGTTTGGTGCCAGCGACACGTGCATTTTGATGGGTAGGAGGGATCGTTGATTCAAATCCAAATCGCGCGTTTTCGATGAACTCAAGAACGGCAGGGACCGCGAGCGCTGTATGATTGCCATCAAATCTAACCTGGCATTTACGATTGGTTCCAGGCGTCACCGCAAATTGCGCGGGCTCTAGTGTTGTATCATAGAAAACAACTTCAAATGGCAGGTTATCATAGCCTGCTTCGCTGGCATGACGTTCCATTCGCTTCATAATACGAGAGAGTTTTTGACGAGGTTGGGTGCAAATCTTCGCAAATGCGCCTATGGCCGTTTCTGCGAGTTTGGTGTCCGCCGTGGAAGCCGTGGCGATTAGCGGTGTGCCAGAGCACCCGATAATAAGCGCAAGGCTTACGCCCTTAAGACGAGGTTTCAAATTACGCCGCATGTGATATCGGCTTGCTAATCACCGCCTTAATATTATCGTCGAGCCATAGATTGGATCGGTTAATAAGTTTGAACTCAAAACCAGCTCTTGTGCAGAATGCCTTGAGGCTCTTTTTTGTGAAGTAATTTACGTGATCTGGGTAACGAAATCCTGGCCAACTAGATTGAGCAAAAATTCGGTTTAACGAATTAAAGTTCGGTACTCTGATAAATGCAGGTGCTCCTGGCTTTAAGACACGAAAGAGACCGGCTATTACACTTTCGACGTTTACTTCGTGCTCCAGATAAGAATGTAAAATAGCATTGTCGAAGAAGTCATTTTCAAAGTTCCAGACCCCATCGGCTCCTGAATCGTTTAGGCAATACCCACCTTTAGCTTTCATTTTAGCATCGGCAGCGTTTGCAAGCCCTTTCGAAATTTCAATTCCATGGGGGATGAATGGTTCATCAAAACGGACCACATCGGCGCAGCCAATATCTAAGATGCGACCACCTTTGCCTAGGTAGTGCTCATAATATGCTTGAGCATCACCGCGAAACTCGTAGTGAAATTGGCGAACTCTCTGGGCAAACTTTTTTAGGATACCTCGATTTTTTTCCCGTGCATCCTTCTCCTGCACATAGGTTTTGTCCCAGGAATAAGTCTCTTCTAACTCTGAATATTCCACTGGATTTGATAGGAAAACGAAGTCACATTTCACGCACCGCCCAATCAGCCAATCGTCACGGCAGTATCTAGGAAGGATTTTGACTTCCTGGTCGCCGCAAAATGGGCAATCTCTGGATTTTTCTTGAGCGCTCATGCGTTAATTGAGACCCTTTTGAAATAACGGCCGATCAAACGAAGAAACTGGTGGAACGAGCTTTGGTTTTCGACACGAGAGTTCCATTAACCTTTCACCGCTTTCACAATTTTTTCCGCCGCATCATCCAAATCATCGGCAGCGATCACGTCCAAAGGTGAGTTGTTAATGATGTCTTTGCCCTCTTGAACTTTGGTGCCTTCAAGCCGCACCACGAGCGGCACTTTCAGTCCGACCTCTTTGACTGCTGTCACCACCCCTTCAGCGATAACATCGCAACGCATGATGCCGCCGAAGATGTTAATAAGGATACCTTTGACATTCGGATCGGAGGTGATGATTTTAAAGGCCGCCGTCACTTTTTCAGTAGTGGCACCACCGCCAACATCTAGGAAATTAGCAGGCTCTGCACCTTTCAACTTGATAATATCCATTGTGGCCATTGCCAGTCCGGCACCGTTGACCATGCACCCGATTTCCCCATCCAGCGCAATGTAGGAGAGGTCGTATTTCGATGCCTCTAACTCCTTGGCGTCCTCTTCTGTTTCGTCCCGCAGCTCCATGATATCAGGTTGTCGATAAAGGGCATTTCCATCAAAACCCATCTTGGCATCGAGGCATTTCAAATCGCCGTTGTCAGTTACGATTAGGGGATTAATTTCTAGCATGTCCATGTCTTTTTCGATGAACATTTTGTAGAGTTTGGACGTTAGATCGACACATTGCTCTATCTGTGTGCCTTCTAATTTCAGGGCTGCGGCTACTTCTTTGCCATTCTTCTCAGTAAATCCCGCTGATGGGTCAATTGTCAGGGTCAGAATTTTCTCTGGTGTTTCCGCTGCGACCTCTTCGATATTCATGCCGCCTTCGGTCGAGGCGACAAATGCAACGCGTGAACTGCCACGATCAACAAGAACGGCTAGATAAAGCTCTCTGGCAATGTCAGAACCGTCTTCGATGTAAATCCGATGTACTTGTTTACCCTCTGGCCCCGTTTGATGGGTGACCAATGTATTGCCAAGCATTTTTTCAGCTTCGGTTGCGGCTTCGTCGATGGACCTCGTTAGTCGAACGCCCCCTTTATCGCCCGCTTCTGCTTCTTTGAAATGGCCCTTGCCGCGTCCGCCTGCATGAATTTGAGCTTTTACGACCCAAAGTGGCCCATCAAGTTTAGACGCTGCCGCTTTTGCATCTTCGCCCGTTAAAACTGGCACACCGTCGGAAACGGGGCAGCCATAAGTGCCAAGCAACTGTTTAGCCTGATATTCATGGATATTCATCGGGGACCCTCTGTATTTTTTTTGTTTGGTAAATCCATTTGGATAACACAGGCAAAGCACATCGCTGTTATACAGCGCATTTGTCGCGATTTCCATTTAAATGTGATCACAAAAATAAAAACTGTGATCACAAAATAATAATGTAGTTCGATAAATTGGAATCGTGCGTAAATTTACGAAAGTAAAAAGAAAAAGGCCCGCGAGTATTCCGCGGGCCAATAAAGAAAATTGTTCGATTTTTTAAGCGAGCGATTCATCGATTCCTTTGCAGGCTTCAACCAATCCATTCACCGCATCAACAGAATGGTCAAACATCGCTTGTTCGTCTTTGTCGAGCTTAATTTCGACGACCCGCTCGATCCCACCTGCGCCGATCACCGTTGGCACGCCAACATATAGATCCTTAACGCCGTAAGCGTCTTCAATATGAGCCGCACAAGGAAGCAAGCGCTTTTGGTCTTTCAAATAGGCAACCGCCATTTCAATCGCAGAAGCCGCTGGGGCGTAATAAGCAGAACCTGTTTTAAGAAGCCCGACAATTTCTGCACCACCATCGCGGGTGCGTTGAACAATCGCATCCAACTTGTCTTGGGTCGTCCAGCCCATTTCAACAAGGTCTGGAAGCGGGATACCTGCAACGGTTGAGTAGCGCGTCAGTGGCACCATCGTGTCGCCATGACCGCCCAAAACAAAGGCGGTGACGTCTTTTACGGACACATCAAATTCTTCAGCCAAGAAATGACGGAACCGTGCGCTGTCAAGTACGCCTGCCATACCACAAACTTTCTCTGTCGGTAGACCCGAGAATTTTTGTAGTGCCCAAACCATTGCATCCAATGGGTTTGTGATACAGATGACAAATGCGTTTGGTGCATGGGCTTTGATGCCTTCACCCACCGACTTCATAACCTTCAAGTTGATGCCAAGCAAATCATCACGGCTCATTCCTGGTTTGCGTGCGACACCAGCGGTGACAATACAAACATCTGCCCCTGCAATATCTGCGTAATCCGTGGTGCCTTTCAATTTAGCGTCGTATTTATCGACCGGGCCTGCTTCGGCGATATCAAGGCCTTTGCCCTGAGGGATCCCATCGGCAATATCAAACAGAACAATATCCCCAAGCTCCTTCAAAGCAGCAAGATGGGCCAGTGTCCCACCAATCATTCCTGAACCGATCAATGCAATTTTCGCGCGTGCCATTTAGCAACCTCATTTTTGCGTGTGTGTTGCGGCGCGTGCTAGATCAGAAAAAAGCCGAGGGCAAGGCCTCGGCTGCATTAAGTATTCAAATGTATACAATTGATTCGTTCTAATTACCTAAATTGAAACTTTAAGGAGTGAAGGAGATTAGGCATCTTCGGAATTTGCAGGCAGCGTTTCGTCAAGATTTTCATACCCTTCACCAGAAGCGATCATGCAAGTCTGTCCATTTGGGAGAGTAAGCAAAATCGTCCAGGTGCCAGTTTCCAGACTGGCATAGGTTTCCACAACACCAGAGCTGCGATTAAGGCCGATGCTTTGGCGCGTTTCACCGTATTTTTTGTGAAGTTTATCAACAACTTGGTTGCGATCTGCGCAACGCATGTTCTGAGCCTCCGTAGAGACCGCCATAATACAAAGGCCAAATCCCAAAGAGAGTGCAAATAGAAATTTGTTCATTGGTCTTGCCTTTCTTTCATTAAAAATTCTGAGAGAAAGATACGCCGAAGATATGAAATTAACTCTTAGGCGAGCGTACGCACCATGTAAGATTTTCTTAAAACTTTCTCCAAATTGCACCCAGCAGCAAAAGTCGCTAGGCAGTACGCGAAGAGGGAAAACTATGATGCGCTATCGATTTATCACCAATGATGACACTTCGGAATTTTGTGAAAGGGTGACAAAAGCCTTGCAGGAAGGTTGGCAGCTTCACGGATCTCCTCAATATGCCTTTGATGAAAAACAGGGTGTGATGAGATGTGGTCAAGCAGTCATTCGCGAAGAAGAATAGGGTATAAATCGTCGCAACAAGAGAATTAGTGGGTGACAAGAGCCTAGAAATGAATAGACCCCAGACGAGCAAGAGAGATCAAAATGTCTGATGTGAAACGCGGAAACCGACCCCTTTCCCCCCATTTAGAAATCTATCGCCCGCAGATGAGTTCCGTCTCTTCTATTCTTATCCGCCTTTCTGGGATTGGTTTAGTGGCCGGTTTACTGATGCTTGCCGTTTGGCTGTGTATTGTCTCATGTGGACCGGAAACTTATGAGCGTTACTCTTGGTTATTTGAAAATTGGATCGCGAATTTGATTTGGATGGGGTCAATTTGGGCCCTGATATATCACATGCTGGGTGGCATTCGACACTGGGTCTATGACTTGGGCTTCGGATTTGATCTTAAAACTTCTGACCTAATGGGATGGGGAATGGTGTTGGGTAGTGTAGTGATAACCGCTGGGATTGTTGGAACGGTTTGGTCATGAATAAATCAGTACGTATTCATAAAGGTCCCGCGAAACATTGGCTCGCCGAGCGCGTTAAATCGATTGTTCTTTTCCCTCTAACGATCGCGTTGTTGTGGATTGTCGTTCCCTTGATGGGGCAGGAATTTGGCGTCGTTGAAGGGGCTTTGTCCCAGCCATTAAAGGCGTTACTGATGATGGGCTTTTTTGCGGTCACGGCGGTTCATCTTTCGGACGGGATACAGGTTGTACTTGAAGATTATGTACATAACCCAAAAGTTTTTCGAACTTTGTCACTCTTAAATAAGCTTTTCTCTTGGGGCATTGGATTGATCGCAATCTACGCTTTGGCGAAGCTTGCATTCTTCTAACGGGTAAAGATTACTATGGCCGCCTATGAATATGTAGATCACGTTTACGATGTTGTTGTCGTTGGGGCTGGGGGCGCTGGGCTTCGCGCGACATTGGGCATGGCTGAACAAGGGTTTAAAACGGCCTGTATATCTAAGGTGTTCCCAACGCGTTCGCATACAGTTGCGGCCCAAGGCGGGATTGCGGCGTCTTTGAAGAATATGGGCCCCGATCATTGGCATTGGCATATGTATGACACGGTTAAAGGATCGGACTGGCTGGGTGATACGGATGCGATGGAATACCTTGCGCGTGAAGCACCCGAGGCTGTTTATGAGCTAGAACATTACGGCGTACCCTTTTCCAGAACGGAAGAGGGTAAAATTTACCAAAGACCATTTGGTGGGCATACCACAGAGTTTGGCGAAGGCCCGCCCGTACAACGCACATGCGCAGCGGCTGATCGAACCGGTCACGCCATTCTTCATACGCTTTATGGGCAATCGCTGAAAAATAACGCAGAGTTCTTCATTGAGTATTTCGCAACTGATCTGATTATGACCAAAGATGGTCGTTGTCAGGGTTTGATTGCGTGGAAATTGGATGACGGGACGATCCACCGCTTCAACGCAAAAATGGTTGTCTTGGCGACGGGTGGTTATGGACGTGCCTATTTCTCTGCCACGTCAGCCCATACTTGCACAGGCGATGGCGGCGGTATGGTGGCACGCCAGGGCTTGCCGCTCCAAGACATGGAATTCGTGCAATTCCACCCCACGGGCATTTACGGATCTGGCTGTTTGATTACCGAAGGTGCACGCGGCGAAGGTGGCTATTTGACCAATTCAGACGGCGAGCGTTTTATGGAACGCTACGCGCCCACCTACAAAGATTTGGCCAGCCGTGATGTAGTCTCACGTTGTATGACAATCGAAATTCGAGAGGGGCGCGGCGTCGGAGCAGAGGGTGATCATATCTTCTTGCATTTGGATCATTTACCCCCTGAAAGCCTTGCTGAACGTCTACCGGGCATATCGGAAAGTGCAAAAATCTTTGCAGGTGTTGATGTAACGAAGGAACCTATCCCGGTTTTGCCGACTGTTCACTATAACATGGGCGGCATACCAACGAACTACTGGGGTGAAGTACTTGATCCCACATCAAAAGATCACAACCGCGTACTTCCGGGCCTTATGGCTATTGGTGAGGCGGGTTGTGCCTCTGTTCATGGGGCTAACCGTTTGGGGTCTAACAGCTTAATTGATTTGGTCGTCTTTGGCCGTGCTGCCGCCATCCGCGCCGCCGAAGTGGTGGACGCAAATGCAAAGAACGAAAAGCTTAACCAAGCATCTGTTGATCAGGCGATGGATCGGTTTGACAATACGCGCTACGCAGATGGCGGTATTTCAACCGCTGATCTTCGACTTGAGATGCAAAAAACTATGCAGGCGGATGCCGCTGTCTTTAGAACGGACAAGACGCTCGCAGATGGCGTTAAGAAAATGGAAAAAATCGCGAAGAAGCTTGATGACGTTAAAGTCACGGACCGGTCGCTGATCTGGAATTCAGATTTCATGGAGACGCTGGAGCTGGGGAATTTGATGCCGAACGCGATGGCAACCATCGTTGCCGCAGAAGCGCGTAAAGAGTCCCGTGGCGCACATGCCCATGAAGATTACCCCGATCGCAACGACAAAAAGTGGAGAAAGCACTCCTTAGCACGCGTAGATGGGCATAAAGTGAAGCTTTCTTACCGCGATGTGGGGTTGAAGCCGCTGACAAATGAGAAAAATGGGGGCATTGACCTTAAGAAAATCGCGCCAAAAGCGCGGGTTTATTAAGTTCACGAAAATTTTTGCCACAGGTTCAAATTTTTTGAAAAAATAACTGTTTCTGCCACAATTAATATGTAGAGATTGGCGCAACGAAAAATGCCCGCATTATTCGTTGTCAACAGACGAGGAGTTAAAAATGAAAATCGTAAAAATGACACTTGCAGCAATTGCAGCCCTAACTTTGGTTGCGTGCGCGGCTCAGGAAGAAGAAGAAATGATGGTTAAAGAAGAGCCTTCTATGGGTAAACTTTAACTCTCACTTCAAGTGAGTTTGAAGAGCCAGGGGTGAGAACCTCTGGCTTTTTTGCTTTTTTAGGGCCACAATCACCGTGTCAAAAGGAGATGCAAAAATGCGCTACTCAATTACTATTTTGCTCTTTGGGCTTGTCGCTTGCACCACACCACAGCCAGAGGCCCCCTCTATGAGCCTCGATGAAGCAATGGAACATTGTCGCGCCGAAGTAGAAGAGCAATCACGCACAAAGACCACAGTGGGAGTTGGAGTTGGCGTGTCTGATGGGAAGGTTCGACCAACGGGCGGCATTCGTATTGGCATAGATCTAACAAGTGATGATCAAAAGCAAAAAAACTTCGAAAGTTGTGTCGTAAAAAAATCAGGGCAAGAGGCCACCGAGGCACTTTAATTCTGCCGTGATTAAATCTGCCCATATGGCAAGCTACCCACCACGCGAGGGTGTGATGCTGGATGCTGTTGCGCGATTGGCGCCACAAGTGGACGTTTTGCATCTTGCTTTGAACGAGTGCGAACACATTCCAAAAAGCCTCTCCGCATTTTCGAATGTTAATCCTTTTCTAACCGAAAGTGACATCAAGGATATTGGTAAATTTGTGCCTCAGCCCAAGGATGAGGAATGTGTTATCTTGGTTGACGACGATCTTGCCTATCCCACAGATTACGTTTCACGCAGCTTGGATATATGTCAGGAACATGATTTCGATCGAAATGCGTTTTCCTATTTTGCACTCGCTTGGGTCTTTAAGAAACGTTTTAACAAACAAGCTTGGCGCGTTTTCAAATTTGTTCACGAAACTAAACATCTTATGGGCGCGGATCTGTTGGGCACGGGCGTTACCTTTATAAAAGGAAAGAACTTCCCGCCCTATGAATATATGGAAAATGCCATTGGCTATGCCGATATTCGCTTTGCAAAATGGTTGTACGAGAAAGGCATTCGAGGCTGGGCGCTCCCAAAACCGCAGAATTACATTACCAGCACGCTTTCGGAGGAATTATATCAACACTCGCTTTTTGAGAGCTTTGGTAAAAAGACGGCAGCCGAATTAGCGGGCGTCGAGCGTCGGCGCAAAAAAGCGTCGATGAGCGATGTGGCTGTCTTTAAGGGAAAATCAGCCCATTCTGGCAAAAGATACAGCTCTTTCATGCGACAAAAAGCCAAAAGCTAAAGGCGTTTCTAATGCATTTTTAAGATGCATTCCCCCGATGCTTTGCTTAAGAAAGTATTAAGCAAGGAGACGCCCGTGGTTGAATTTCGTTTACCCAAAAACTCCCGCATGGTTGTTGGCAAAGTTTGGCCTAAGCCTGAAGGTGCCACCAATATTCGCACATTCAAAATTTACCGATGGGACCCCGATACGGGCGATAATCCACGTGTGGATACTTATTTCGTCGATATGGATAAATGTGGACCGATGGTGCTGGATGCTCTGATCAAGATTAAAAACGAAATTGATCCAACGTTAACTTTCCGCCGTTCCTGTCGTGAAGGTATTTGTGGATCCTGTGCAATGAATATTGATGGGATTAACACGCTTGCCTGTATCTACGGGCTAGATGAAGTCAAAGGCGCGGTGAAGATTTATCCGTTGCCGCACATGCCTGTTGTCAAGGACTTGATCCCAGATTTGACCCATTTTTATGCACAACACGCATCGATCATGCCTTGGCTTGAAACAAAGACCAAACGGCCTGAAAAAGAATGGAAGCAATCAATCGAAGATCGCAAAAAACTTGATGGGCTTTATGAATGTGTCATGTGTGCAAGTTGTTCGACTGCTTGCCCCAGCTATTGGTGGAATGGGGATAAATACCTTGGCCCCGCGGCGTTATTGCACGCCTATCGTTGGCTAATCGACAGCCGCGATCAAGCGACAGGGGAACGGCTGAATGATCTTGAAGATCCATTTAAGCTTTACCGCTGCCATACCATTATGAATTGTGCAAAAACCTGTCCAAAGGGTTTGAATCCAGCCAAGGCGATTGCTGAAATCAAGAAAATGATGGTTGATAAATCAATCTAAGAATTTGGTTTCCAGATTAGCTTTGGTGCATAACTTACTGATAAATATAAATAATTTAATTTCAACCATTTGCGTCAAGCGGGATCAACCCGAAGAATTTACTTTGAATTGCCCGTGTGGAAGCGTAGTCTGAAGCAAAACAAGACCCGATAAGAGGTGTTGATATGAGCGGTAAAAGATCAATCTTCGAAGAAGTGGATAACGCGGAAAAACCTGCGTCGAAGCCAAAGAAATCAGGTGGCATCATTGATCAAGGGCGCGATGAATGGCGAAAGCCTGCACGCATCTGGATGTTGATATTGTTCAAGCTTGTGGTTCTTATGATTGTGGTTGGTGGGCTAACTCGTCTGACCGATAGCGGTCTGTCCATCACCGAATGGAACGTTATCAGCGGGGCCGTTCCACCGATGGGGGAAGCGGCTTGGCTGGTGGAATTCGATAAATACAAAGCAATCCCTGAATATGAGCTTCAAAATAAGGGAATGACGCTTGGTGAATTCAAAACCATCTATTGGTGGGAATGGGGGCATCG
>CAZRFT010000184.1:0-3249 GCA_964599255.1 uncultured Neptunicoccus sp.
ACATAGCCCGAATAGGGCAAGAGCGGCTGCTGGCCGAGATGATCGGCCAGCGCCACCATGGGTTGGGCGAGCTTTGCCGGGAGAACCTTGGCCGCTTCACGCTCGCCCCAGATATAGGCTTGGACCATGAAAGAATAATGCACCATCGCAAGACGGATTTGTTCCTCTGAACATTTCTTGATTTCTGCATCCGCATCGAATTCGGGGAGTTGCGCGTTCAAGAGTTCACGCACACGACCCGTTGGTAGGGTCTGCGGTAGGCGCATCGCAACTTGGCGCGCCTCTGCCCAGGGGCCGCTCAGAATGACCTCATCTGCATTAAAGCGGCTCAAAAATCCGCGAGTTTCAGAGATGTCATAGTCGGCAAGAGATTTCATGGAGGAATTCCTATTTGGGATATTTTCTGCAAGTTTAGTTGATTTTTGCTGCAATATCTGACGAAACTACTGTTAGATTCGAAATATTGAGCAATAATCATGATAAAAGATGCTTTGGACGAAAAAATATTGCGTGAATTGCGCTGGGATGCGCGGATTAGCAACGCAGAGCTGGGTGCGCGTGTGAACCTGTCCCCATCTGCTTGCTTGCGCCGTGTTCAAGAGTTGGAGCGGCGCGGTGTGATCAAAGGGTACCGCACTGTGATCGATCCAGAGGCGGGCGGGCATAAATTGGTGGTCTTTGTGATGGTCGGCCTGTCAGGGCATTTGCGCAAAGATGCCTTGGCTTTCGAACAAGCGATGGAGGCTGCCCCGCAGGTACAGGAATGTCACAATATTTCTGGCAATGTGGAATATCTGTTACGGGTCGAGGTCGGGGACCTGACAGCATTTAAAACTTTCCATGCTGATATTTTGGGCGTGCTCCCAATGGTCGCTTCGATCAATTCACATTTCTGTTTGGGAAGCTCGAAAGACGCGCGTTAGCAGTTCTTGCGCTTCTTCTGACTTGGGGCTATACGGCGCCATCTGTCCAATGGGGCAGAATCAAATCAGATCCCGTGTTGCCCACTTACGCTTTTCCATGTGGGTATTCCGGTTAAAGGAGAAGCAAATGAAACTGACTGATCTGCGCGACAATCCAGGCGCAAATAAAAAGAAAAAACGTATCGGCCGTGGTCCAGGTTCTGGCACTGGTAAAACAGGTGGTCGTGGTATCAAAGGTCAAAAATCCCGTTCAGGTGTGGCACTTAATGGTTACGAAGGTGGCCAAATGCCGCTTTACATGCGCCTACCAAAACGTGGGTTCAACAACATCAACGCAAAACGTCATGCAGTTGTTAATCTTGGCCTGATCCAGAAATTCATCGATGCAAAGAAGCTTGATGCGAAAAAAGCGATTGATGAAGATGCATTGGTTGCAAGCGGCCTTGTGCGCCGGAAGCGTGACGGTGTTCGCGTTTTGGCCAAAGGCGAGATTTCTGCAAAAATCGACTTGAACGTCACAGGCGCTTCTAAAGCAGCCGTGGAAGCAGTTGAAAAAGCAGGTGGAAAGGTAACACTTATCTCACCAAAAGCTGAGGCGCCTGCGGCAGATTAACACTTGAGCCTTTGGCTTGAGCGTTTCATAAATAGCAAGATTTGGCGCCGCGGGCTTAACCAAGCCACGCGGCGCAATACTGTAAGGGAGTTTGTCAATGGCATCAGCCGCAGAACAAATGGCATCCAATATGAGCTGGGGCGCGTTTGGTCGCGCCAAAGAATTGCAACAGCGTATTCTTTTCGCGCTCGGTCTGTTGATCGTCTATCGGATCGGAACGTTTGTACCCGTTCCTGGGATTGATCCAGTTCAACTTAGGGAATTCATGGAAACCGCCCAGCAAGGTATTGGGGGGATTTTGAACCTCTTTACGGGTGGTGCGGTCAGCCGGATGGCGGTTTTTGCCCTTGGGATCATGCCTTACATCTCGGCATCGATCATCATGCAATTGATGGGCTCTATGGTGCCAGCAATTGAACAGATGAAAAAAGAAGGCGAGAAGGGTCGCATTCGGATGAACCAATACACACGGTATCTAACCGTAATATTGGCGACCTTCCAAGCTTACGGCCTGACGCAGGGCATTGAAGCGTCCGAAGGGTTGGTTTTGAACCCTGGCTTTGTCTCTTTCCAATTGCCTGCGATGATCACATTGGTGGGCGGTACGATGCTTCTGATGTGGCTGGGCGAGCAGATCACCGCACGTGGTATTGGTCAGGGTGTTTCTTTGATCATCTATGTCGGCATTGTTGCCGAGCTTCCTGCGGCAACCGCACAGTTCTTTAGCCAGGGTCGTTCTGGTGCGATTTCACCAGGGGTTATTATTGGGGTGATCATAGGTGTGATCGCGCTTTTGACCTTTATCGTGTTCATGGAACGCGCGCTGCGTAAGATCCATATTCAATACCCCAAACGTCAGGTGGGTATGAAAGTTTATGGGGGCGAAAGCTCGCACCTTCCGCTGAAGCTAAACCCTGCAGGTGTTATTCCGGCGATTTTTGCCTCTGCGTTGTTGTTGTTGCCAACAACGATCAGCACATTTTCGGGCAGTGAGTCCTCGCCGCTAATGAACACAATCCTTGCCTATTTTGGGCCGGGTCAGCCGCTTTATCTTTTGTTCTTCTTCGCGATGGTTGTGTTTTTCTGTTATTTCTACACCGCCAACGTGGCGTTTAAGACCGATGAAGTCGCCGAAAACCTTAAAAAGCAGAACGGTTTCGTCCCAGGAATTCGCCCAGGTAAAAATACCGAGGAATATCTGGACTATGTCGTGACACGAATTTTGGTGCTTGGTTCCGCCTATATTGCGGGGGTGGCAGTTATGCCAGAAATCCTGCGCGGTCAGTTTGCCATTCCGTTTTACTTTGGCGGGACATCCCTGTTGATCGTTGTGACAGTAACAATGGACACATTGCAACAGGTTCAATCACATCTATTGGCTTACCAATATGAAGGTTTGATCGAAAGATCCCGTTTGACTGGGAAAAACAGATCAAAAGCGCGCCGTCGCAAATCGCGTCGTTAAAGCAAGAGGGGATTTGCACGCATGAATATCATTCTATTAGGCCCACCAGGTGCGGGCAAAGGCACGCAGGCAGAAAAGCTCGTTGCGGGACGCGGCATGGTGCAGCTCTCTACGGGGGATATGCTGCGGGCTGCACGCAGCTCTGGGACCGAGATGGGCAAAAAAGTTGCCGCGATTATGGATGCGGGTCACCTTGTGACTGACGAGATTGTCATCGGCTTAATCGAAGAGCAGCTTGAGAACCATCC
>CAZRFT010000185.1:0-13376 GCA_964599255.1 uncultured Neptunicoccus sp.
CAGCCGCTTCAAGCTCTGTCCAATTGTCCGGCCACTTATAACCTGTCACGCCACTGCGGCTGGATTGCGTGATCGACTTGGCACCGTATTTCCAACATTGGGACCCGATATCTTCGGCCGAATAACTCGCGCCGATAATAAGAATATCTTGCCCTTCGAATTCACGCGCGTCACGGAAGTCATGCGCATGCAAAATGCGGCCATTAAATGTCTCAAAACCTGGGTAATGCGGAACGTTCGGGACACTAAAGTGGCCTGTGGCAACGACGACATAATCAAACATTTCACGCGCTTCGGTATCAGCTTCGCAATCCCGCACTGTAATTTCGAATTGATCACCCATCGCTCGTACATCGCGAACATTGTGGTTAAATTTTATCCAATCGCGGACGCCGGCCTTTTCAACGCGACCTTTGATGTAATCAAACAAAACGGCCCGTGGCGGATAGCTGGCAATCGGTTTTCCAAAATGTTCTTCGAACGTGTAATCCGCGAATTCCAAACCCTCTTTCGGGCCATTGGACCACAGGTAGCGATACATTGAACCGTGGCATTGATTGCCGTGTTCATCGACGCCAGTGCGCCAAGTGTAGTTCCACAAGCCACCCCAGTCAGATTGTTTCTCGTAGCAAACAATTTCTGGAATATCTGCGCCGGCCTTTTTGGCTGATTGAAATGCTCGCAGTTGGGCCAATCCAGATGGCCCAGCACCGATTACACAAACTCTTGTCAATTAATTATCCTCCCTATTCATGAGCCCACGCCCTCAACAATGGTTTGCACCGAATTGGAGGCTGCCATACGCATCGCCTTCAATGGTGCGTATTCTTCGGAATCATACCATGCCTGAGCATCCTGCACCGAGGGGAACTCAATAACAACATTTCTGTCGCCAAATGGTTGATTTTCATAGGATTGCGATGATCCCCCACGTACTAAAAAGTGACCGCCAAAAGCTTGGATCGTGGGAAGTACTTTTTTGACATAGTCAGGATAACGAACGGGGTCGGTAACATTGATACTCGCAATCACATACCCTTTCGCCATCTTACCTCTGCCCTCCCACTGGAGGTTCTGCTGAAGAGGCGTTCCAATCAGGCTCAAAGCCCAAAATTACAGCATCACCCGCCAAATCTGGATTGAAAAGGTGGTTGTGCCACCATGTTGCTTGGTAAAGTGCATTGGTTTGCGTTAAGGTCCAAACCTTGCAATCCAACGTAAATTTTTGTGCATAAGCCTCGAAAACGAGTGTTACACGCTCCGCTTCACGAATTTTCGCCGCACCTGGCGATTTCGCAGGGAAGCTCGACGTTAGTGTATCCGAAAACTCGTTCGACTTTTGGTAGTACGTCTCAGAGAAAAGCTGCAATGCTTTGTCGCGGCGTTGTGATGGATCATGCGTCCGCCGCACCATATGTTTGAATTCTGGCACCTGCGAATGGGCAGGAAGCTTATTCAAAACAGTAATAAGTGACCCCAGCGGTTCAGTTTCCCCCGCAAGGGTCAATTCGGGCATCATCCCTGGATCAGGGCGCCCCATTTTATCGCGCATCGTGATCTGTCGCACACGGCACTGCCAGCGCAGAAACGCATCCCGTAAAGGATGCGGTTCCACTTGAAAGCCCAATATTTGTGCAACGGAACTCACGTTTTAGAACTTCATGTAAGCCTTGCGCAAGCTGACCAGCGGGTGGCGGTCAGACATTTGGAACTTCAACAACAATTCACGCGCAACCATGTCACGATCCTGCTGGTTGTCGGGAAGCGAGATGCTTTCTGGAATTGACACCCAACCATTGTTGTTTCGGTCGAATACGGCGGGTTTACCATCTTCGTAACCCATATGCACATCTTCGAGCCAGTTCAGATCATCCCAACCCATTGTTTCCATATATTTTGTTAGAAACGGGGTGATGCGATCGTAGTCTGGCACGAGGTTAACGTCGTAACGATAACCAATGTGCTGACCGATTTCTTTTTCACGCTCTGAACCAAGACCGTCTTTGTCCTTAATGAACTGATCGACGTCTGTGATTTCGGAGCCTCTGTACTGTGATCCAGCCATATCTATTTCTCCTTACAGATCGTGGAAGTTGTCGACGCCAACCGTGTGATTTGTACCGGCCAAAGGAACGGCTGCCATTGCAGATGCTTCCATTGTCAATGCCGCCAAATCTTCAGGCTCTAGGCTGTGAAGATGCGTTTTACCACAAGCACGAGCGAACAACTGAGCTTCAATTGTTAGCGTGTGCAAGAAGTTGTAAACACGTTCCGCTGCTTCATCAGGGTCAAGACGCTTACGCAATTCTGGATCCTGTGTCGCAACGCCAACCGGGCAACGACCAGTGTGACAGTGGTAACAGTAACCCGGCTCTGCCAAGATTTCCTCTGGGTAGTTCGCCTCTGGGATATCTTTATTACAGTTCAACGCCATCATTACAGAGTGACCAAGTGCAATCGCATCCGCACCCAAAGCAATCGCTTTAGCCACATCAGCACCGTTACGAATACCACCGGCGTAAACCAGTGAAATTTCGCCACGCTTGCCAAGATCGTCAATCGCTTTACGCGCCTGACGGATCGCCGCCATACCTGGAACACCTGTGTCTTCTGTCGCAAGGTGTGGACCTGCGCCCGTGCCACCTTCGGCACCATCGATATAGATCGAGTCAGGGTCACATTTCACAGCCATGCGAACGTCGTCATAAACACGTGCTGCACCAAGCTTCAGCTGAATTGGCACCTGCCAATCAGTTGCTTCACGGATCTCTTTGATTTTCAAAGAAAGATCGTCTGGGCCCAGCCAGTCTGGGTGACGTGCAGGTGAACGCTGGTCGATACCCGCTGGAAGCGAGCGCATTTCAGCAACTTGGTCGGTCACTTTTTGACCCATCAAGTGGCCGCCTAGACCAACTTTACAGCCCTGACCGATGAAGAATTCAACACCGTCAGCCAAAACCAAGTGGTTCGGGTTAAAGCCATAACGCGACTGGATAACCTGGTAGAACCATTTAGAGCTGTAACGACGCTCATCAGGGATCATGCCACCTTCACCAGAACACGTTGCAGTGCCCGCCATTGTAGCACCACGCGCAAGCGCTGTTTTTGCTTCGTAAGACAAAGCACCAAAGGACATACCTGTTACATATACAGGGATATCAAGTTCCAATGGCTTCTTGGCACGTGGGCCAATAATTGTCTTTGTTTCACATTTTTCGCGGTAACCCTCGATCACGAAACGTGTCAGCGTACCAGGCATAAATGTCAGATCATCCCAATGTGGAATTTTCTTGAAGAGGGAGAAACCGCGCATACGGTAACGACCCAATTCTGACTTAATGTGAATGTCATCCATCACCTCAGGTGGGAAGATGAACGAGTTGCCTAACCGGTTAGTATCACGCGGCAGGGCTGGTTTTTTTGGGCTTCCATCAGCCATAATTTTTGCTCCTTTAATGTCGCGAGATTAGAGAATAAGTTTCTTCTCGTTAGGCTCGAGATTGTCGTAGTTCCAAAGCTGCTTACCAGCTACGATTTTAGTGAAGTGATCCACGCCTTTTTCCGGCATCAAACCATACTGCGTCAGCTTGCGCGTCAGCCATGCTTTGTCCAGATCAGTCAACTCTGCTTCGACCGCATCAACACCACATGACTGGATTTCACCACCCACATAAATTGTGCCGTCATACATGGAGTCGCCAAGGTTCTTACCAGCGTTTCCGCAAACAACCATACGACCACGTTGCATCATGAAGCCTGAAAGCGCGCCCGTATCACCACCAACGATGATTGTGCCGCCCTTTTGGTCGATCCCTGTACGTGAACCAACAGAACCCTTACAAACAAGGTCACCGCCACGAATGGCTGCGCCAAATGTTGAACCAGCGTTCTTTTCAATCAAAACTGTACCAGACATCATGTTCTCGCCGCATGACCATGCGGTACGACCTGTCACGCGAACATTCGGTCCGTCGATCAAGCCAGTTGAGAAGTATCCTGTTGAACCTTCGATAATAAGGTTCAGCTTCGAAAGGATGCCAACACCGATAGAGTGCTTACCACGGGGGTTTTTGATAACAATCGTGCCGTAGCCTTCTGCCATCAATGAACGAATTTTCTCGTTCACACCTGTGGTATCATAATCATCAGCGTCGATTTCAGTACGCTTGTTGAAGTCAACCTCAGGTGCCCAAGGATACTCAAAACGTTCCTCTTCGTCTGGGTCAAATTCAATCGCCATCGCCCGACCTGTTAGCTGGTCGGTCCGCATTCCAAGCGCGGTTACGCGCTCTTCCTGCGTCATTGCCTTCAATTCGGCATCAGTTACGCTTGCCATACGCGGACCTCCTCATCATACGGGTCAGTTGTATCGATTTCTTGTGGAAGGAAGGCACGGATCGCCGCTTCTTCTGAAGCCATCGCGATAAGGTCATCACTTTCATAAAGAACCAAAGGCTTGGCCGCCATTGTGTCCTTGGCCATGCCAAGTTGATCTCTGGTCGCAACCAGATATGTAAACACACCATCGATCTCTTGGATTGAGCGACGAAGGCTTTCTTCCAAAGTCACGCCATTTGCCAAGTTATCTGCTGTGTAAACCGCCAAAAGCTCACTATCACAGCTAGACATAAAGCGGTGACCGCGGCGTTCCATTTCACGGCGCATAATCCAGTAGTTTGTGATCTGACCGTTGTGAACAACAGATACGTCATTATACGGGAACGCCCAGTATGGGTGTGCCGAACGAATATCAACGTCCGATTCTGTTGCCATACGTGTGTGGCCAATTGAATGCGTTCCTTGGAAATCATTCAAACCATATTGCTCAGATACCACTGTTGCGTCACCAAGGTCTTTGATCAACTCAAGCTTGTTGCCCAAAGACATGATTTCTACGCCTTCGATATCTTCGATATGGCGCGCCATAGTTTCTGTATCGCCATCATGGCTAATCACGAAACGATGTGCATATGGTGTCACTTGCTCACGCTTTTTAACTTTTACCTTGTGATGCTTGAGGCGCTCCTCAACCAACTCAAGACGCTTCGCTACGATATCAATCATATCGAAACCTTTGTTCATGGCTTCTTGTTCCGCCAAGATAAAGCGCATCACGTAATCCCCAGGGGACTCGATACCGTAAACCGCGTAACCTGTGCTATCAGGCCCACGGTGTTTTAGCGCTTGCAACATCTGAGTCATTTCTGCCCCGACGTTGGAACTTTTGCCTTTATGGATCAGGCCTGCAATTCCGCACATAAGTGGTGCTCCTTTTGGTTAGAGTGACGAGCGACGCATGTTTTTGCGTCGCTCAAGAGAGTTTTATGGAAGACATTCCATATAAGTTTCGTTGTCCCAGTCGGTGACTGTGGCATTGAAGCGCGCGAATTCATCGTATTTGTACTCGTGGAACAGGCGATACATTTCACCTGGCATACCACGTTGAACAACTTCAGAATTCTCAAGGAAATCAAGGGCTTCGCCCAATGACATCGGTAGCTTCTTAACCTGCTTACCAGCTTTGATCGCTTCGTAGATGTTGCGCTCTTCTGGCTCGCCTGGGTCAAGCTTGTTGGTGATACCATCGTCCATAGCTGCCAATAGACAAGAGCCCATCAGATATGGGTTCACCATTGAGTCCACAGAGCGGTACTCAAAGCGACCCGGTGCAGAAACACGCAGACCTGTTGTCCGGTTTTGGAAACCCCAATCCGCAAAGATCGGTGCCCAGAAACCAGTATCCCATAGACGACGATAAGAGTTCACAGTTGAAGAACCAACAGCGGTCAAGGCTTGCAAGTGATGCACAACACCACCGATGGCCTCTAGACCTTCTTTACCTGGCATTTGTGGATCGTCATCATCCGGCATGAACGTGTTCTCGCCACCTTTGACATACATGTAGTTCTCTTTCATGCCTGGCAGGTCTTTTTCGTCATTGCCACAAGCAACGAACTGATCTTCGCCGCCACGCCATAGTGACATGTTGTGGTGACAACCCGATGCAGACACGCCCATGAACGGTTTCGTCATGAAGCAAGCAAAGATGCCATGCTCACGCGCAACCTGCGCACAGATCTGACGATATGTTGTCAAACGGTCCGCGTTGCGAAGCACGTCGTCGAACATCCAGTTCAATTCCAACTGACCCGGTGCATCTTCGTGGTCACCTTGGATCATATCCAAGCCCATTTGACGCGCGTAGCGGATCACCTGCATAGATACAGGACGAAGGCTTTCGAATTGGTCGATGTGATAGCAATAAGGCTTAGAGAAACCTTCTTTTGGCTGACCATTCTCGTCGAATTTTAGCCACATCATTTCTGGTTCTGTACCGATGCGAAGCGAACGACCGTGTTTCTTTTGGAACTCTTCGTGCATACGGCGCAAGTTACCGCGGCTATCAGACGTTAGGTATCCACCTGGATTTTCCTTTTCTTCGCGGTTGCGGAAAAGCGTACAGTAGAAACGTCCGATGGTTGGTGCCCAAGGCAACTGCATAAATGTCTCTGGCTCGGGAATACCCACAAGCTCTGCTGCTTCTGGGCCATAACCCAAATAGTTGCCCGCGCGATCTGTAAACAGGTTCACAGTTGCACCGTAAACGAGCTGGAAGCCCTTCATTGCAACAGCTTCCCAGTGATCGGCAGGAATACCTTTACCCATAATCTTGCCCGTTACAGACACGAACTGTAGGTATAGATACTCAATCCCTTTTGCGTCGATCATCTTCCGGACTTGCTTGATTTTTTCTGCACGTCCTTCGGCTTCGACAAATCTTTCTAAATCAGTAGCCACTTATTCTCTCCTTATTGGTCCATAATTCTCATTTTTTTGTTTTTGCCGCTCCTAAGGGCGTCCCCCGTGGCGGATGATGCCGTCGCATCTGATGCCAGATGCAACTAGTATTGGTATTTCGCTAAAACGCCTCCCGTGATGCGAGACGGTGGATTGAACGAGAAAAACGATCGCAAGAAGTTGTTTCCCCCAACGAACGAAAAAAACGCAAATCTGCTGTTCCGCAAAAACGCCATTCTTAGCTTTCTCCCTAAATGGAACCAGTTGGATCCATCTCTCAGCCCATAAGAAGGCCGATTCTGATCCAAAACGCAACAATTTTTATACCAAAACTATATCAAATTTGCATTTCGCGCCAAATTGGTATAATATTGGTATATTGATGCAAAAATTTACTGGGGATAAATCAGTTCCGTTTCCTCAGGCTACGATCGTAAGGACCTATTTTGATGGAGTTTGATCTTACCGAGAACCAAGAAGGCGAGCGCTCCGAATCGCGGAAATCTCGGCGTGGTGCAGCTGAGGTTGCATCGGAGTTGCGCCAAGCAATTGTTAAAAAGCAGTATCTGTTTCAAGATCGACTTCCCTCTGAGCGGAGCCTTTCTGAGACCTATAAAGTGTCCCGCGGAACCATTAGAGACGCCTTAATGCGGCTTGAAAAAGAAGGTGTCGTCGAAATTCGGGCGGGCTCTGGAACGTATGTCACCTATGACGAGGTTTTATCTGGTTCCTCAATAATTCGTCAGGCCCGCCCGCTAGAATTAATAGACACGCGCTTCGCGTTAGAACCGCATATTTGTCGCCTTTCGGTCCTCCATGGGCAGGAAGCCGATTTTGATCGATTGCAGGCTTTGGTCGAAGAGATGGAAGATAGCGTCGAAGATCGCCGCGCTTTTTCAAAAGCGGACACGCAATTCCACGTCCAATTGGCAAAATCCACAGGCAATAGTCTGTTGATTTGGATTATTGACCAAATCAATGATGTGCGAAATCAGGAACAATGGTCCTATATGCGGCGGGTGACCTTGGACGAAGAAATCATCAGAAAGTATAATGATCAGCATAAAGCCATCTTGGAAAGCCTACGCACCCGAGACCCAGAGCGTTCGGCAATCTTGATGAAGGAACATCTAGAAACTGCTCGACGTTCGCTGACACGCGCTGCAGAAACCTAAGGCTACGAAGCCCGTATTTTTTCTGCGTGTGATGCGGTTTGCAGCCAATTGATGTAGACCCGCTCAGCCATATCCTCAAAGCTTTTCTGATGCGCTTTGCATTCCTCTTCAAGCTTTGCGGCACCTTCGCCTCCCAAGGCGCCGACTAGAGCATCAGCGTATTCGGGGATCTTGTTCCAATTTGAAACCGTATCGTCCTCGATTTCTAGATGAAATTGAACTGAGTAAGCGCGGTTTTGCCAGCTAATAGCCTGCACAGCACAATCGGGTGAAGTCGCCAAAACTTTCAAATCTTCTGGCAAAGTTTCAAATTTCACTTCGGCCGAATGCCACTGCAGACATTTAAACGTTGTGGGCAACCCGTCCAAGAACACACCATTTGCACCCTCAATCGTTAGCTGCACATCCAACACGCCGATTTCTGGTGTTTCAGACGGACCAACCTTTGCGCCCAGTACTTCGGCCAAGAGCTGATGCCCCAAACAAAGCCCTAGGAACGGTATGCCTTCATCTACAACGGCCTTTTTGATGAACTCTTTTTCATCCTTTAGCCATGGATGAATGTCTTCTTGCCAAACATCCATGGGACCACCCATTACCCAAAGCGCGTCATAGCCTTCCATGGATGCCGGCAAGGATTCGCCTTCGTCCAATTCAATTGCGTCCCAACTGTGCCCATCTTCGGCCAAGAACTCTCTGAACTTTCCAGGGTGTTCACAATTTGCATGTTGTAGAACTAGAATTTTCATAGCCGCCTCATTTCGTTCAGAGCATTCGTGTCAGTGTCTATGCGAGCAATATTAGCCACGCAAGAATATCCGTTAGATTTTTTGCTTGCGTCCGCCATTTTCCTCTGCTGTGGAGGCTTTGATTATTTGAAGGCGTATCATGATTTCCAAGGATAAAATTCTTTCACCCACAGGTGCCGGATTTGCTCTGTTGGCTGGCGGGGCAATGTGGGGGTTCTACTGGGTTCCGGTCCGTGCCCTAGGTCAGGCTGGATTGGATGGTGCGTGGTTGGGACTGCTGATTTACCTCGCTTGCCTTGCATTATTGGTGCCGTTTCTTTTGCTTAATTTGCGCGCGCTTCTTGCACATTGGAAAGTCCTCCTACTAAGTGGATTATTCACTGGCGCAGCTTTTGGCCTTTATACAACAAGCCTTTCTTACACAGAGGTGGCGAAGTCCATTCTTCTTTTTTACCTCACGCCGGTCTGGGGAACCTTGCTGGGTTTAGTATTTCTGGGCGAACGGATTACCCTTTCGAGGGCCCTTGGACTTCTATTTGGACTCCTCGGCTTGGTAATTATTCTCAGTGGTGGCGGTGTCATCCCAATTCCACGCAATATCGGGGATTGGATGGCGCTTATTTCGGGGGTATCGTGGGCGATTGGGACCTTAATTTTATTTCAGTCCAAAAACATTCCAATCTTGGGTCAAATTCTGGGGTTCCTCTTGGGCGGAATATTTATCACTCTACTTGCAAATTTGGTGTTGGGTGCGCCTCCGCTAGCTCAAAGTTTTGAAAATCTGTCGTCTGGCTTCACATTAATCATGGTCCTGACAACTCTTTACGTCCTTCCCATGATGTTTCTTACGCTTTGGCCCGCGACACTTCTGACGCCTGCCCGTGTTGGGTTGCTTCTAATGAGTGAAGTTGTCGTTGGTATTTTTTCGGCCGCTCTATTTTCAGGGGAGCCTTTCGGTTGGCGAGAAGGGCTCGGTGCTACGTTTATTATTGGTGCCGCTGTGATCGAACTATCAAGCTCACGTCATTAGTATGCCTCATCTCTTCCCTCGAGCACTTCATTTGCGTATGAGTTTGATATGAATGACGAAGCAAAAAAGTCGACGGCAAGTGCATGGTTCGCCTCTCTCCGAGATAACATCTGTGCCGCCTTTGAAGCCTTGGAGGACACGCAAACCTTTGGGCCGCACGCAAATCTACCTGCGGGTCGATTTGAACTTAGCAAAACCGAACGCGATGGCGGCAAAGGCGGTGGCGGAGAGATGTCCGTCATGCGCGGCGGGCGTCTCTTTGAAAAGGTGGGCGTCAATATATCAACCGTACATGGCGCCTTGTCGCCGATGATGATTAACGCGATGAAAGCGCGCAAAGAAGTACCGGGTTTGGATATAGACCCAAGTTTTTGGGCCTCTGGCATTTCCTTAGTCGCACATATGAACAGCCCTAAATGCCCAGCAGTCCATATGAACACACGAATGTTCTGGACCAAAGGCGCCACTTGGTTTGGTGGGGGCACGGATTTGAATCCAATGATTGAAGTCGAAGAAGATACGACTTTTTTTCACGAAGTTCTGAAAGAAGCCTGCGCAACCCACGATCCCGAATATTATCCACGTTTCAAGAAATGGGCTGATGAATATTTCATGATCAAACATTGGGGCGAGGCACGCGGCGTCGGCGGAATTTTTTACGACGACCTAGATACCGGGAATTGGGACGCAGATTTCGCTTTTACCCAATCTGTCGGCCGCGCGTTCTTGGATGCCTTTCTTCCGATAACTGAAAAACGGCGCAATGAATCTTGGAACGAAGCTGATCGAGAGGTTCAACTGATTAAGCGCGGTCGTTACGCTGAGTTCAACCTGGTGTATGATCGTGGCACGCATTTCGGATTGCAATCGGGGCATGATCCAAGCGCGGTTTTGATGAGTTTGCCACCCGTGGCAAAATGGCCGTAGCTGAGGTGTGTGAGTGCGAACATGGCTAGGGGGTAAGATGAATAGTTCAACAGATTTAGATCTTAAAAAATGCATCAAACCAGTCTCCGAAGCCTTCTCGCTTCCCCCTGAGTTTTACACTTCTAATGAGCTCGTTGCTCAAGAAATTTCCAAGATATTTCGAGGCGGATGGATCGGTGTTGGGCGTTCCGACATGGTGCCCAACGCAGGCGACGTGGTTGCGTTGGATTTCGCGGAACAGAGCGTTATTTTGCTGCGCGATCAATCGGGAAACCTACGTGCCTTTGCCAATACCTGTCGCCATCGCGGGGCGCGCCTAACCGATGGCGCGCAAACCTGCAAAGGCTTGCGCTGTCCCTTCCATTCTTGGTTTTATGGACTAGATGGGAAGCTAGTTTCCGCACCGCAGATGGAAAGCGCCATCGATTTTGACAAGGGTGACTTTGGATTGATTCCATACCGCGCAGCAGAGCGTTTGGGATTTGCCTTTATTTGTTTGTCATCTGATGCGCCTGATTTGGATGTGCATCTTGGTGATTTTGATAATTTGCATGCTGCATGGCCGATGGAGGATTTAAAATCCATCCGCAGGCAAGTCACAGAAGTCGCCTGTAATTGGAAAATCTTTTTAGAAGTATTCAACGAATACTACCATCTACCATTTGTCCACGCGGATTCCATCGATAGCGTTTACGCCAAACCTAATCCTGCGGATACGGTGACGGGGTCCTATGCCACTCAATTCGGACGCACAGATGGAACAGGTGGGCTTCTTGAAAGTGATCAAGATAAATCGCTGCCAGATATGCCTGGCCTGCAAGGCCATGCGGCAAATGGTGCGCGTTATACATGGGTATTTCCGAATATGACATTTGCAGCAAATAGCGATGCACTTTGGTGTTACGAAGCCTATCCATTGGGGGCAGATAGATGCATGGTCGTCCAAACATCGTGCTTTCCAAAAGAGACAATCGAGCACCCTGAGTTCGCAGAAAAATCATCAGCATATCTGAAACGGATGGATGCCGCTCTGGTCGAAGATATTGAAGCGCTGGAAAACCAGCAAAAGGGTTTATCTAATCCCGATGCAAAACAAGGGCGGTTCCAACCTGATTTAGAACCAAACGTTGCTGCATTCGCCCATTGGTACGCGCAACGGTGGGGCACGTGATGAAGTCGTTGAGCCTTAAGGCGAAAGGATGGGAGCATTGACCAAATTAAGCCCCATCGAGAACCTAATGGCGATCGCAGTCCCCATGATTTGGGGAATGGGAATCGTATTTGCAAAGGGCGCGATCGAACATTTTCCACCCATTCTGCTAATGGCTTTGCGGTTCACCTTGACGGCGAGCGTGCTTGTTTGGTTCACAAAAATCCCACATGGCAATCTGATCAAACTCTTCTTCATCGCCATTGTTGCCGCCGCTGTTCAATACAGCCTGACCTTTACAGGGCTCAAAGGGTTGGATGCAGGCATTGCAGCCTTAGTCGTGCAGCTCGAAGTGCCGTTTTTGGTACTTCTTGGTGCCTTGTTATTGGGGGAGAAGCCCGGGCTGCGTAAATGGATTGGCATTGCTATTGCCTTTTGCGGGGTTGGCCTGATTGCCAGACAAGGCGAGTTTGGGGGAAGTTTGAACGCCGTATTTTTGGTGATTGGCGGTGGTTTTACTTGGGCATTGGGGCAGGTGTTTATTCGCAAGCTCAAGGATGTTGACGGCATGCAGGTTACTGCTTGGATTGCCGTATTCGCCACCCCACAGCTTTTTGTCATGTCCTTGATTTTTGAAAACGGGCAAATAGAAGCGGTTCGAAATGCAGACGCGATTGTTTGGGGAGCTGTGATTTATCTTGGTCTTGTCATGACAGCGATTGGATATTTCTTTTGGAACACGCTGATCCGCCGACATGATGTTGGGCGAGTTGCGCCCTTTCTTCTGCTACTACCACTTTTTTCAATTCTTGGCGGTATCGTCTTTCTTGGCGAACAACCAGAGGCAAGCAAGCTACTCGGCGGTGCGGTGGTTTTGTTGGGCGTCGCGATAATTACAATTCGCCCAAATTTCGTCACGGCGTCGCGAAACGCCCCTATCAACCACTAGCTTCGGAAATTGCTTCAAGCATCACCAAGACATTGTCTGGATTTGCATCGGGTGTAATGCCGTGGCCCAAGTTGAAAATATGGGGACCTCCCTTGAAATCTTCTACAACAGCTTTGGCTTCCGCGAGCAGCTCATCTCCACCTGTCACTAGCAAAGACTGATCCAAATTTCCCTGAATGCAAAGCCGTGATTGCAGTGCGCCGTGGGCCCAACTACGATCAACCTCTGCCCCAATCGCCATGCAGTCCACAGGCACCTGGTTCACAAATTTTGTTAGATCGTCGTTCGTACCGCCACGCGGGAATGCGATGATCGGGGTATCCGGAAATTGAAGCTTAAGCCTCTCTGTAATCTGTTTATTCGGTTGGATCGAATAGCGTTCAAATAGGTCGCCTTGCAATGATCCCGCCCAGCTATCGAACAGCTTTACGACCTCTGCGCCTGCCTTAATTTGCTCGCTTAAATAGTGAATCGTGCCTTCGATCAAGATATCCATCAAACGATTAAAAACACTTTGGTCTTGGGCGATCAAATCGAAGGCGGGTTTTTTATCGATCGTCCCACGGCCCGCCACCATATAAGTCGCGACTGTCCAAGG
>CAZRFT010000186.1:0-1234 GCA_964599255.1 uncultured Neptunicoccus sp.
CTTTGAAGCGACGCTGGGTTTTGTTGATCACATATACACGGCCCTTACGGCGCACGACACGGCAGTCGCGGTGGCGCGCTTTGAGCGAGCGAAGTGAGCTTTTGACCTTCATGGCCTTTCTCCTTTTTACCGCATCTGACAGATGATGCGCCGTTACTGTTTCCCTTTCGGGCGGGTGGTGGGCGTAACTGGGATTGAACCAGTGACCCCTTCGATGTCAACGAAGTGCTCTCCCGCTGAGCTATACGCCCCCAAAAGAGCGGAATTGCACGAGCAACCCCGTCAAGAACCCGCTCTATAGTGCGGTTCTAAAAAAGGTGCAATAGCTTTGATTTCAAAGAAAAACAGGCTAAAAATAGGCCAAATGCAGTGCTATCCTTACAATCTTTGGCAACCTGAAGCGCTTTCAAGCAATCTCGTCTTTAGCTCGCCGCATTCGGGGGCGGAATACCCCGCTGAATTTGTCGAATCGAGTATATTAGAAAAGCGTCTATTGCGCTCATCAGAGGATGCATTTGTTCACGATCTTTACCGAGATGTACCCAACTATGGCGCCCCCCTATTGGCCGCCAAATTACCTCGGGCGTTTCTTGATCTAAATCGATCAGCGGATGAATTGGATTCGGCTCTGATCATCGGGGCTCCGAAGCGGACGCCAAACCCTCGGGTAGCCAGCGGCCTTGGTGTGATCCCACGTGTGGTGTCAGAGGGCCGCGTTATTCGGCGCGGCAAGATTTCACTTGCGGAAGCGCAAGCGCGGATCGAAAGCTGTTATCACCCCTATCATAAACGCCTACAGCTATTGCTGAACAATGCGCGCGCAGAGTTTGGGCAGGCGATTTTGATCGATTGTCATTCTATGCCGCATGGTGCGACAGAAAATATGGTCGTGAAAGGCGGGCGTAGGCCAGATGTTGTGATCGGGGATCGCTACGGCGCGTCAGCGCCACTTGCGTTTGTCGAATTTGTTCATGCGCTTTTTGTTAAAGAGGGTTTCGCAGTGTCGCGCAATGTTCCTTTTGCTGGCGCATTTAACTTACAAACATATGGACGACCTTCTCAAGGTATGTTTGCGGTTCAAATAGAGATTGATCGGGCAATCTATATGGACGAGCATGAAGTACAAAAATCAGCCAGCTACTGGGACGTCAAATCACGAATTTCAAATGTGGTTGAATCGCTTTGCGCGGAGAATTGGAACGAGCTTCCCATTGCGGCGGAGTAGTCAGCGCAG
>CAZRFT010000187.1:0-7501 GCA_964599255.1 uncultured Neptunicoccus sp.
CTGCATGGCCTCTTCAAAGATCGGCATTTGCACTGCCAATGCCCCGCCCTTGTTCAATACAAAAGAGCCGCCATCGAAAACCTGATCATCCTGTCCACCGACAAGATTCAGATAAATCATGGGTAAACCCGTCTCCACAACACGAGAGACCATATGGTTCATACGCCGCTCAAACTTCCCGCGATAGTAGGGCGAGCCATTGGGCACGACCAAAATTTCTGCCCCCGTCTCTTCCAAGGCTTCGCACACATCTTCGAACCAAGCATCCTCGCAAATTGGCGATCCGATACGCACACCATTCACGGAATAAGGCCCGTGAATCTCACCACGTTTGAACAACCGTTCTTCGTCAAATACCTTGTAATTCGGCAGGTGATGTTTGCGGATGAGCGTCTGGATTTTACCGTCCGCCAAAATGGCGTAGGAGTTGTAAACGTCATCCCCTTCACGTGTGGGCAAACCGATACCCACGGTGATGCCCGTCACTTCTTCGGCGAATGCCTCCAGTTTTGCCATGGCGTCATCGGTAAAGGCTTTCTTTTGCACCATATCTTGGGCCTGATACGCGACCAAAAACATCTCTGGCAAAATTAGCATGTCAGCTTTAGCGGCCTTCGCTTCCGACATCGCTTTGCGCGCTTTGTCTAAATTTCCGGTCATGTCCCCGAGTGTCGGGTTCAATTGCGCCATCATAAAGCGGATGTGATCCGTCATTGGCATGTCTTTCCTTGCCGTTTCACTAAATATTTAGCCCCGCTCGCCGATAAGTTAAAGGGAGCACGCCAATTTCATTTGCGCATTTGGCCTGTGCAAATTAACCTATCCGCAATTCCCTTGAGGTAGCAGAGGTCACCATGAAAGTCTCAATTTCCGTTCTGGCGAGTGTCTTGTCTTTGACGCTTGCAACATTTGCATGGGCCCAAGATAGCGGCACCACGCAATATGATGATGGGGCCGTATATACTGGGCAATTTATGGACGGTTTGCGCCACGGGGAAGGAAGCTATAAATCCACCGATGGGTTTGAATATTCAGGCACATGGGTTCGGGGCATTATCAAGGGTCAAGGGATCGCGAAATATCCCAACGGCTCTGTCTATGAAGGTGCCTTTGAAGACGGCAAACCCCACGGTCAGGGACGCGTCACATTTGCAGACAGTTCCACTTTCGAAGGCACTTGGAAAGACGGCGTTATTTCGGGCCAAGGGCGCGCGGAATATGCAAATGGTTCCATCTACGAAGGTGGGTTTGAAAACGCCGATCATCATGGGCAAGGAAAGCTGACAACGCTGACCGGTTTCATCTATGACGGCACATGGGCCAATGGTCAGCAAACTGGCATAGCCACGGTCAGCTACGGTGAAGGTAGCGAATACAAAGGAAATTTGATCAACGGTAAGCGCGATGGACAAGGCACACTGCGCTATGCTGATGGACGCATCTATGAAGGGCAGTGGAAGGCTGATCTGAAACATGGCCTGGGTAAGTTCTGGAACGAAGCCGGCGATATCTATGATGGTCAATTCGAAAATGATGAACGCCATGGCGCCGGCACACTCACCTACGCAAATGGTGATCTTTACGAAGGCAATTTCGTCAATGGGAAGCGTGAAGGCACCGGCGTCCTAAAACAATCCGATGGTATTGTCGTTGAAGGTGAGTGGGTCAACAATTGGGCAGAAGGTGAAGGGACAGTAACCTATTCTGATGGATCGATTTACAAAGGAACGCTGGTTTCATCACGTCCCCATGGCCAGGGCACGGTCACCTATGGGGATGGAAGTGGCAGCTATACAGGTCAATGGAACGAAGGCCGCCAAGAAGGTGAAGGCGTATCAATTTTTACTAATGGCTCTCAATACGAAGGTAGCTTTTTAAACAGCGCTTATCACGGCTTTGGCAAAATCACACATGAAGACGGCTCTAGCTATGAAGGTGGCTGGCGCGACGGCTTGCGCCACGGCCAAGGTTTGGAAATTCATGGTGACGGCTCCACCTTCGAAGGTAGCTTTGTCGAAGGGCGCCCAGATGGTGTAGGCGAACTTAAATTGGTCTCTGGCTTTCAATATGTTGGCGATTGGACAGAAGGTGCCATCACGGGCGAAGGGAAAGCGACCTATCAATCAGGCGATGTTTATGAAGGTGCCTTCCTGAATGGTCGCCCTGATGGCCTGGGCAAAATGGTTTATGCTGATGGCACAACCTTTTATGGTTTTTGGGAAGCGGGCAGCCCCAAAGAAGCGCAACCTGAACCAGAAACTGAGTCAGGTGAAGCCGACGATACGGCAACAGAAACAATCACTGATGCCGTTGCAGAAGATCAATCAATACAAGATGGGAATTAAAGAGGCGGCTAATCCACCTCTTGGATTTCGACTTGGCCATAAATCTCTGCAAGGGAGGCGCCTTGTTTGATTTTCTCCAACATCGCTTCTTCTGATTGAAGCACTTTTTCTGCCGCTTTTAGTGCGTCTCTGCTAAGCTTCAATGGCACAACCGTCACCCCATCACAGTCAGCAATTATTATATCTCCGGGTGCAACCGAAACGCCGCCAACAGAAACCACACCATCAATGACGCCCGATGGATATTTTCGCGGCCCTCGCGGACATGTCCCGCGGCAAAACATCGCCAAGCCAGCCTCGATAATTTCTGAACTGTCCCGAACCGCCCCATCAATCACAAATCCTGCAACCTGTTTTTCCTGAGCGTAAAGCGCCATCAAGCCGCCGAAAACGGCCGTGCTTTCATACCCTTGAGCATTGGCGACGATGACCTGGCCGGGCTCCACGTGCGCAATCGCGGCGCGAATAGCTGAATTGTCACCCACAGGGCATTCCGCTGTGCGTGCTTGCGCGCAAATCTGCATATTGGCTCCAAGTGGGTTAATACCACCTTGCATGGTTTGACCACGGGCCAGCACATCGGACATGACCGCCGCTGGAATTTTTTGAAACCGCGCTAATTCCTCTGCTGAAAGTTTTTCAAATTCAGCTGTATATTTTTGAACACTCATGTTTTTCTATCTCTCCGCTCGCCTCTCACTATCATTTCGGCGCTAAATCGCGAATTGATTTTATTGTCATTTAGGAAACGCAATTTCGAACTGCGAATTCACCGAGATGCGGCACGCATCGTAAAAGAATTCTTCACACTTTTATGCGACAAGCGGGATTGCAAATTTGTTAGCTTGCTTGGACGTCTCATGCGTCGATGGGTCAACTTGGATGCACACCAAACTACCCTCCGCCACAGCCGTCCAATTAGTGGGATCGGCATCAAGGGGTTCTGATGCAAAAACCCGCGCGCCAGAAAAGGCTGTGTTCGAATAATACAGGCTCGGGCTTTTCGCATCGCTAGAGGTGCGCATGGCATAAAGCGTCTTTCCGTTGGAAAACACGGCTGTTATCCGATTGGGTCGCTTTTCGCCCGCCTGTAGATCTCGAATAATCTTAAGGCTTTTTGTCACCGCCGAATGGGGATCTTCATCCAAGCCATTTGCCAAAAGCGTTAAGAAGAACAATTCAGAATCCGATGTTCCCCGGCGCTGATCATAAAGATGGTCCGGCAAAGCTTGTTCCAAGCCACGTTTGATCTGATTAAAGCCTGCAAGAATGCCATTATGCATAAAACACCAACTGCCATAGACAAAGGGATGACAATTCGTCCGCATTGTTTCCCCCACGGTCGAGGCCCGCACATGAGCCAAAAAGTGATGCGTTTCTATGGTCTGACAAAGCGACAGGAGGTTTTCGTCAGACCACGCAGGAAGAACATCACGATAAAGCCCAGGTGCGGGGCCACGACCATACCAAGCAAATCCAAAACCATCCCCATTCACAGAAAGCTTAGATTCCTCGGCCGCTTGGCTTTGATTAATCAAAGAATGATGCGGTTCTACGACCAAATCTGCAATCGCACGCGGACCGCCCGCATACGCAATAAGTCGGCACATAGTTTATTTTACCCGCGCATCCATTTCAGCAACCATACCTCGGATCAACTGGCTTGCCGTTTTTTCAAAGCAAAACGGAAGCAGCGCATGCACAAGCGCCGCGGCACTTGCCCCAAAGAGCAAGCCCGCAAAGCGCAAGGCAAACAGGAAATGTTCCCCATAGGTTTCGCCTACTGAATGGGGGTGTTCAGTAAAAATATTCGACGAAGTTATGCGTGTTTGGGACATTTTAACCACCTGATCTTAGTATTGGTTACTTTTATCTCTGTTTTATTGAATTATTATCCCAAATTTCTCTTGTTTATCAAAAATTAATGTGTAAACGTCCCATGGATGGATGAAACCATCGACAAAATAGACCGCGCTATCCTTCGGGAACTTCAAAAAGACGCGGGCCAGAGCGTGGATGCAGTGGCAGAGAGGGTGAACCTCTCGCGCAACGCAACATGGCGACGCATCCGCCGTCTGGACGAGGCAGGTGTCATACGGGCAAGACGCGCCATTCTTGACGCGAGCAAATTGGGGCTAAACCTATCGGCGCTGGTACTGATCCGTGCAGCAGAACATTCTGATACTTGGTTAGAACAATTCAGTGCCGTTGTTGGCAGCATGCAAGAAATCGAAAGCGCAGATCGCATGAGCGGCGAGTTGGATTACGTGATCAAAGTGCGCGTCGCTGACATGAACGCCTATGACCGTTTCTACAAACGCCTGGTAGCTGCGATCCCAATCAAGGACATTTCAGCCAGCTTCGTAATGGAGGAAATGAAGGAAGGCGGCGTTATAAATCTTTGAAAAGTTGACCCAACAAGTCACCACAAATTCGGCCAATTCAATCCACAAGCATCCAAATTCATTTACAAATGTCGCTTGCATGGCAAAGTGGTAGAGAAACTTAACGAGTCATTCCCATGCTTGGAAAACTGCTACACAAAACCAAACCGGACCCTGAATTAAACCAAAGAATAGAAACGGAGCGGTTTCATTTAATCCCCTGCAACCAAAGGCAAGCCATAAAAATTACACTTGGATGGGCGAATGATCCCGAAATTCTGCGCAACCTCATGCACAGCAAGGATCACTATTCACCTTTAGAATGGGTGGGACAGGTAGGGAAACCAGACAACTATAATCTCTTTTATCATGCGATTTTGGCGAAAGAAAATGGACTTACGATTGGCGCCAACCGAGTACGCATAGATGAACATGGGACGGCAAATAATTCATTTGTGCTTCATTCGAAGAAGTGGCGTGGCAAAGGTGTCCTAAAAGAAGTTCGCCCCCTTGCTATGGATTTTTTTGCCAAATCAGATCGCGTGCATCGTTTCTATGCTCGAATACTGGCCCACAATGTGGCAGCAATAAAAAGCTGCGAACGCATCGGATTTAGAAAAATAGGTGTAGATACTGGGGCCGCGATCAATCCGACCACCGGTGAATACCAGGATACGGTTCATTTCGAATTTTTGAAATCAGATTGGATTGCAATGCGCAAAAAAAAGAGCCGCGATTAACGGCTCTTTTTAATTGAATGTAAATTATTTGATTACCGGGCTATTGTCATCTTGAGAGCCGATAAGAACCACCGCACCTAGGATTAGTAGAAGCGGCAACCAAGGCGCAGAGGACGCAGCTTGCGTATCATCTACCTCCGTAATTACTGGTTCTGACAAATCCCCAGCAGCTGCACTGGTTGCAAAAAACGCCCCCCCAAGGAGGCCGGCTATTAGCTTTTTCATGATTTTCCCCAATTAGTTAGCTAGCGGTGGCATTATGAGCGGATTCCTCGAATAAGCAAGATATTAGAGTCAATATTAACTCTTTTCTTGAGAAAACTAATCGATATAGTGCGCCTCATGAAATGTGTAAAACATATGCCATTCGCGCCTCTCTCAAGCGCATCGCTGCAAGCTCTGCTACTGCTTAGTCGCCTCTGAGCGTGCCCATTCGGCGCGTCCGCTCAGAGGATACGCCAATCGCGCCAAACACCCAAAAACAAAAAATGGATCAGAGACATGACGTTTAACAGCGTTAATAAAGTGAACTTGCGTGAAAAATTGGCAATGTTCGATAGCCACTGGGATCCCCATGTGGTGCATCACTACAACGGCAATGATGTGATGGTGGTGAAGTTCAAAGGCGAATTTGACTACCATAAACATGATGACACCGATGACTTCTTTCTTGTGCTTGATGGTGAAGTCACTATGGACTACGAGGATCACCCATCCGTAACTTTTGGTGAGGGAGAAATCGTAATCGTGCCAAAAGGCGTCGTGCATCGGCCACGCGCAGAAAACGAAGTGAAAGTGTTATTAATAGAGCCTATTGGCGAGCCCAATACCGGCGATTCAGACAACATCCCAGCCCCAAAACCCTTTATCTAGAGCAAAGCTATGACTGATAAAAACAGAGTATTGATTTTTGACACCACCTTGCGCGATGGCGAGCAATCCCCTGGCGCAACCATGAGCCATAGTGAGAAACTCGAAATCGCAAGCCTTCTTGATGAAATGGGTGTGGATATTATCGAGGCGGGTTTCCCGATTGCATCAGAGGGCGATTTTGCTGCTGTAAGTGAGATTGCGAAGCGCACGAAGAACGCTCAGATCTGTGGACTTTCGCGCGCGGTTTTCAAGGATATTGATCGCTGCTGGGAAGCGGTTCAGCATGCAGAGCGCCCACGCATCCATACTTTTATCGGTACCTCACCCCAGCATCGTGCAATCCCCGATCTGACCAAAGAGCAGATGATTGAACGGATCCACGAAACCGTCACGCATGCCCGAAACCTGTGCGATAACGTGCAATGGTCCCCCATGGATGCCACACGGACAGAAGAAGATTACCTATGCCAAACCGTTGAAACGGCGATTAAAGCGGGCGCCACTACGATCAACATCCCCGACACGGTGGGCTATACTGCCCCCGTCGAAAGTGCCGATATTATCCGCATGTTGATCGAGCGGGTTCCTGGCGCAGATGACGTCATCTTTGCAGCCCATTGCCACAATGATCTTGGCATGGCGACGGCAAACGCATTGGCTGCGGTTGCAGGTGGCGCGCGTCAGATCGAATGTACGATTAACGGACTGGGCGAGCGTGCAGGCAATACCGCACTGGAAGAAGTTGTGATGGCCCTCAAAGTGCGTCACGACATCATGCCCTATCACACAGAAATTGACACAACCAAGATTATGAACCTATCGCGCCGGGTCGCATCCGTGTCTGGCTTTCAGGTTCAGTTTAACAAAGCGATCGTCGGCAAAAATGCCTTTGCCCATGAAAGCGGCATTCACCAAGATGGCATGCTTAAATCCGCGGATACTTTTGAGATCATGCGCCCAGAAGATATTGGCCTTTCAGAAACCAATTTGGTCATGGGTAAACATTCCGGCCGTGCAGCACTCCGTGCGAAACTAAAGGATCTTGGCTACGACCTTGGGGATAACCAGCTCAAGGATGTCTTTGTTCGCTTCAAAGAACTCGCGGATCGCAAAAAAGAAGTTTATGACGACGATCTTATTGCACTTGTCTCTGACGGTG
>CAZRFT010000188.1:0-12542 GCA_964599255.1 uncultured Neptunicoccus sp.
TATGTTACGCCACGATCTCACTTTTCCCGCCGACAGCTTTCTCGGCCGTATTAACCAAGATAGTTGGGACCTGCTGTCATCTCGTTGGAGCACTCAGCTCTATAAACCTGGTCAATTTCTAATTTCAGCCCAAGATACCAGCGGCGACGTGTTTTTCGTCCTGCGCGGATCTGCGAAGGCGACGATCTATACCGATGGCGGTAAAGAAGTCTCTTTCGTTCAGGTTCACACAGGCGATTGTTTTGGTGAATTTGCAGCGATCGACAATTCCCCCCGTTCTTCTTCGGTTGTGGCCGTCGAAGAGTGCTTGGCCGCCCGGTTGGATAAAACAAATTATCTTGCTTTGATGCAGGGGCATTCGGATATGTCTTTTGCGCTACTAGAGATTTTGATTGGACATTTGCGACGCCTTTCAAAGCGTGTCGTGGATTTCAATTCCAAGAATGCAGATCAACGTCTGCATGAAGCCTTGCTGGAACTGGCAGAGAAAAACCAACGCCGTGGTTCAGACCACGTGTTAATCCATCGCCCACCGACGCAATCAGAGCTTGCCGCCTTTATCTTCTCATCACGGGAAAGTGTCGCGCGTGAAATGGGTCGGATGCGAAAGCTCGGTCTTCTTGATCGCCAACGTCGATCCTTGGAAGTGCCCTCTGTTGATAAATTGCGTGAGTTTGTTGGCGCAAGCTAAAGCGCTTCTAGTTTTTCATAGTCCAGTTGGTAGATGCCCTTGATCAACTCTGTGAGTTCTGGGGTTTTCATTTCCGCAAACGAAAAGGGTTTGTCAGAAATATTGAACCGCGGCACGGATTCGATTGCTTGAACAATTTCTGGCACCACAGGGTTTAGCAACGTGATGAGCTTTTGATCCAAATTATCCAACGTGATGATTGTAGGATCAAAACCTTTCACTGAACTATATTTCAACGATTGTCGCCGCCAGTGGAAATCTTTCTCTTGGTCGGTTTCACCATTGAGGTTTTTTTCTATCCACTGCGCCAATCGAAACGCGTTTTCCTGATGCCCTTGCAGATCTAAATTCGCTGTGTAGTCCAACCCAATTTTTTTCCCCACCTCATTTTGAAACCACGCCATCCCATGAGGGCCCTGCCCGTATATTTTTTCAAAATAGAGAGAGAAAAAACGATCCACTGGATCACGCATGACAATGAAGCGGTATGGGCTTTCTAAAATCGCCTCATGATCTTCTTTCGATGCGCGTAGAAGCGTCGCTTCGTGGTCATGTATCTTTGGCCCTGCTGGATGCAGCTCTTGTGTATTCAGGAAGTAAAAGAGGTTTTTTAAAAACGTACACCCACATTTGGTTACAGTCGCCATAAACACCGGTGCTGCTGCCAATTTGTAGAAATTGGCATGTTGAAAATTCCGTTCGGCTTGATGTTCTTCGGGCGACATCGACGTGATCAGACTGTTATTCCATCCCCTTCTATACGAATTCGCGCTTGCGTGAATATCTTTGGTGCAATTCTTACAGTTTTCGATGCGCGGACTCGACTTGATCGGTCAAAGATAATATAGAACATATCATGAACATTTCACGACGCATCTTATCACTTTACCTACCCCGTTTAGCCGCAGAGCGGGTGATACGGCGGCAGGGCATAAACGGCCCACTGGCCGTTATTGGGGAGCAGCATAACGCGCAAATTATTACCGCCCTGAATGGTACCGCCGAAGCAGAGGGGCTCTATCTTGGACAATCACTTTCAGATGCGCGTGCCGTATTAGAAACCCTCATTACCCATCCCGCCAACCCCCAAGAGGAAGCCCGTTTCTTGGGCTTTATTGCGCGTTGGGCGGGACAGTTTTCCCCTTGGATCGCAGTTCATCCCCCAGGTGATCTATTCCTTGATATTACGGGATGCGCGCATCTTTTTGGGGGCGAGGCGGCACTGATGGAACGCATGCAAGATGCGCTGGAACAGCTCGGATTATCCGCGCAAATCGGCATCGCCGATACACCCGGAGCCGCATGGGCATTGGCCCGATTTTCAGGTGTCCAAACGGGGCCGCGCAGAAATGGCGATGCGATCGATCAAGAAGCTTACGCAACCCGATCCCGCGCATCCAAACGGCGCGGCTGGGAAAAGGGAGGTGCGGCACCAATACGGGCATTGGCTGGCGCAGCGCCCGCAATTGCCCCTGTTGGTCAAATCATGCAGGCAATTGGCCCTTTGCCACTTGCGGCACTACGTCTGGAGCCAGAGATTACCTTAAAGCTCAACCGCCTTGGGCTTAATGCAATCGCAGATCTAGCAAACCTACCACGCGCATCTGTTGGACGGCGTTTTGGGGCAAGCACCTTGCGACGATTGGATCAAGCGATGGGGACAGAGCCCGAACCGATCACACCCACAAAACCCCTTAAACATTTTGCAACGCGCATTTCCTTTCCAGATCCAATTGGGCTGCGCGGCGATATAGAGGCTGGGGTAAGGCGGCTTTGTGCGCCCCTTTGTGATAAGCTTCGATTGGCTTCGCTTGGCGCACGCAAACTCGCCTTAACATTATATCGCAGTGACCATTCGCTGCAGATGGTTGAGGTTTCGCTTGCCCGTCCCAGTCATGACCCCGCACGTATCTTGCCCTTGTTCGAATTGCACCTGCCACAAATTGAACCGCGTTTCGGGATTGATATGATGCGTCTAGAAGCTTTGACATCAGAGCCCATTCACCCCGAACAATCCGCAAGCCCCTCTGTGACAACAAAAACACGTGCGCATCAAGATGGGTATACTGATTTAATTGGGCGCTTGGGCGTGCGATTGGGGCTAGAAGCCGTCGTGGTTTTAGAACCCGGCGAAAGCCATTTGCCTGAAAAAGCGAGCATGCCACTGGTTGCAGCATTTGCAGGTGAGCGGCAGCATTGGCCAAACCCAAGGGGCCCGCGGCCGCTTGTTGTCCCCCGTCCAGAGCGGATTGAAGCCCATGATGGTTTTCGTCCACCCCAATCCTTTCGTTGGCGCAAACGCAATTACCTTGTTGCGGGATATCAGGGGCCTGAACGTATTACCCCTGAATGGTGGCTTGATCTTGATGGTTGGCGTGACGGCATACGTGACTACTGGTCAGTGATATCCGATTGCGGATCAAGATTGTGGCTCTATCACTCTCATGGTGGTGATCTAAATGGCGGTTGGCATTGTGCAGGTATATTTGACTAATCAGTTGCGCGCCTTCGGCACGCGATAGCGCGGGCGCCCTCAGACAGGTGAACCTGCCTTCGCCCGCCCGTTGAGGCTTCGCCTCAAATCACTTGTTTAGTTATGCCACGGCCCAATAATTTTGGGCCCGGGATCATCGATCCGCTCAAATCGGTGTGCGCCAAATCGGTCGCGAAGCGCTTGGATCATATTCGCCGTGGTTTGCGGGGATCGCATCATATTGTAATAATGCGTCGCCGCCGCAAAAACGGGGACATGATTGCCGGAAATCAAACCAAATGCGGCGACCATCCGCAAAGAGGTGCCGCGAACGCGAAAATCCTTCGCAAAATCTGGCGCCTCTAGCAGCAAGGCATTTGGATGCGCCTGAAAGAAGTCAGAAAAATCATCCAGAAGTGAAGACCGGATGATACACCCCGCGCGCCAAACCCGTGCAATCGCGGCCAGATCAAGATCCCACTCAAACGCCTCGGACGCACGGCGGATCACTTCCATCCCTTGCCCATAGGCAAGGATTGTTGAAAGGATCAGCGCTGATTCAATTGAATCGATTGCTTCATCTTTTGTAATTGAGGTAAGGTCGATTTTCTCCTGACTTGCCTTAAAGATGACGGAGAGGGCAACCCGTTCATCTTTAAGCGCTGATATATTGCGCGCTTCTACCGCAGCTGACATCATGGAAGCAGGTGCGCCAAGATGAAGGGCTTCGATTACAGACCAACGCCCGGTTCCTTTTTGACCCGCTTTGTCCAAGATCATTTCAACCATATCATTGCCAGTTTGCGGATCCTTTGTGCTAAGGACCTCGCCCGCAATATCCATCAGATAGCTATCAAGCTTGCCAGTATTCCATCTTTGAAAGCAGGCGCCGATGTCGTCGGTTTGCATCTCTAGCCCATGTTTCATCAATCCATAGGCTTCAGCGATCAGTTGCATGATCGCATATTCAATGCCGTTATGGATCATCTTGATGAAATGACCAGACCCACCTGGACCAAACCAATCACAACAAGGATCATCTTGGAATTTGGCGGAAGCGTCAGAGAGCGGCTCAACAATGCGCGCCCAACTTTTCTGCGAGCCGCCTGCCATAATCGCAGGCCCATGGCGCGCACCCTCGGCCCCGCCCGAAATGCCCATGCCAATAAATTCCAAACCTTCCGCTTCCAACTCTTGGACATAATCCTGGGTATCTGTGTAGTTCGAATTTCCCAAGTCAGCGATAAGATCGCCATCATCCAACAATGGCTTTAATGTATCCACCACCGACCGCAGCGGCGCACCAGAAGGAACAAGTACTAAAATTGCACGTGGTGGCGTGAGAGCCCTGACCAAAGCTGCTGCATCTTCATGCGCCGTAAGTTTGCCCTTCAAATTTTGCGCCTTGCCCGATGCGATAACATCTTCCATTTTCGACATGGTGCGATCTAACATCGCTACATCATGTCCGTTTTCAGCCAAATTTTGAGCAAGCGCCGATCCCATTACGCCTATGCCAATCAATCCAAGTTCCGCCATGATGCCTCCATTCACTCGCTTACAGACAATCAGATTACGCACGGTCACAAAAGCCAAAAATACCTCCCTGCTTGACCGATAAGTAAACGCCGCTTACAGAAGAGCTATGGGTCAGGTGATCAAACTAAAACGTGGTGAGTTGCGTGAAGCGTTGCTGGATTACGCAATGAATGCAGCTGCGGAAGGCACGATTGAAGTCATGTCTCTTCGCCAAGCGGCGCGGGATTTGGGCGTTTCATCTGGTGCTGTTTACCGACATTTTGCGGATAAGGAATCCCTGCTAATTGAAATTACGCATGGCGGGTTCTTGGATCTCAAAGCACGCTTCCAACAAATCCGCCCTGAAAATGATCCCTCACAGTCGCTGGACCAAACAATCGCTCGGATGCGTGAAACGGTAAGGGTGTATATCGGATTTGCGCTCGAACATACCGCCCTTTGGCATATGATGTTTGGGCGCGTGGGCGTTGCGTGCCGCGATGAAATGATGCAAGACCCAGAGACGGCCCATTACACACCGTTCGATGTCGTTTTGGCATTGTTGCAAGAATTTAAAAAATTTGGTGGCACCGAAGAGGAAGTGACAGAAGCAGATGTGCGATTTTGTTGGTCAGCGGTGCACGGCGCTGCCGATCTTGCGCAATCTGGTGCGCGTATCGATTCCGAAGAAATTGATCAAATCATTTCCGATACACATATCCGAAATTTGCGCGCTCTTGGCTTTAAGGGCTAGCGCGGTTCTTGCTCACCGCAGGTGGGTTTGGGTGTTCAAGAACATCAGCTATTCCCGCCGCAATCGCTTTGCTTCCTTTGCGCGATGGGTGGATGCGATCAAAGTCATGAAAAGAGCGATCACCAGTTGGCACTAGCTCCGTATTTGACATAAAGAAAATTCCTTCGGTTGACGCCGAAAGTCCAATCACGCGCTCCTCAAGCGCATTAATCCACCTACCGCATTGTGGTATTGGCGATGCAAACCCGTTGGTGCGAAGATAGCCAACAAACAAAACTTTCGACCCACGCCGCGTTAACTTTTGTAGCTCAGTTTTGATGATGCCGCCCGTACCATTTACGTTAATCAATCGGTTGAGCGTCGCGCGACAGTCCCCGCATTTGCATCCCCGTAAAATGTCATTCCCACCCCCGTTCACCACAATCCAATCCCATTCACCTAGTTGCGTTTGCGCAAAAATACCTTCGTTTCCGCCTGATCCAATTGGCATTGCTGACACAGAATTATCTGTAATTTCTGCATCAATCAGGCGCTCTAAATTTCGCGCAACCGTGTTGCCGCTAAGAGCATTCCAAGCAAAAATTGAATCTCCGATAAAGAGGATTTTCGGCTTCTCCTCTGCTAGAAGAGGCGTGGCCAGTAAGAATAAAATGGATGCGAAGAATTGAAGAAATCGAAAAAGTCTTAGTTTAGTTGCGCGCTGAGGCGGCGCCTGACAGTTCTTGCTAAGGATCAATGCGCCTCTGCCCAGTTTGCCCCTTGCCCGGCATCGACAACCAAGGGCACATCAAGTTTGACAATTGGTTCCGCTGCATTTTCCATTACCTTACGGACCGTATCAATTGTCTCATCCACAGCGCCCTTGGGCACTTCAAAAATAAGTTCATCATGTACCTGCAACAACATCTTGGCAGGACTGCCTTCCATCGCACTTGGCATTTGGATCATGGCGCGACGAATTATATCAGCCGCCGTGCCTTGTATGGGTGCATTGATCGCGGCCCGTTTAGCAAAGCCCGCATGGGGGCCTTTGGCATTTATTTCTGGCGTGTGCACCTTTCGCCCGAATAACGTTTCTACATGGCCCCATTTTTTTGCGAATTCGACTGTTTGGTCCATATAGGTTCGAATGCCAGGAAAGCGTTCAAAATAGGTGTCTATAAATCCTTGAGCTTCATCGCGCGGAATGCGCAAATTTCGCGCAAGGCCAAAACCGGATATTCCATAGATCACACCGAAATTGATCGCCTTGGCTTGGCGGCGCACCATTGGATCCATACCTTCGATGGGGACGTTGAACATTTCTGATGCTGTCATTGCGTGAATATCAAGCCCATCATGGAACGCCTGTTTCAAAGCATCGATCCCTGCAATATGCGCTAGGATCCGCAGTTCAATTTGGCTGTAATCAAGGCTGACCAATACATTGCCATCCTCTGCAATAAACGCTTCGCGGATTTGGCGTCCCGCATCTGTGCGCACTGGTATATTTTGCAAATTAGGATCGGTTGACGCGAGGCGCCCCGTTGAGGCGCCAGAGATGACATAAGAGGTGTGAACGCGGCCCGTTTCAGGATGGATATGCGTTTGAAGAGCATCCGTATAAGTCGATTTCAATTTCGACATTTGCCGCCAATCAAGGACGCGCGCCGGCAGATCATGCCCATTCGATGCAAGATCCTCCAATACGTCGACACCTGTTGAATAGGCGCCTGTCTTGCCTTTCTTTCCGCCCTCTAACCCCATTTTGTCAAACAGGATTTCGCCTAACTGTTTGGGCGAGCCAACGTTGAAACTCTCCCCTGCAAGCTCATGAATCTCAGCTTCAAGGCCCGCCATTTTTTGCGCAAAATTATTTGACATACGGGACAGATGATCGCGATCGACCTTGATCCCATTCATCTCCATTTCCGCCAATACCGGGATCAAAGGACGCTCAAGGCGCTCGTAAACGCGTGTGACTTTCTCGCGATGAAGATTTGGCTTGAAATGCTCCCAAAGACGCCAGGTGATGTCTGCGTCCTCGGCAGCATATTTCACCGCATCCTCGATCTTCACGCGATCAAAAGTAATTGCAGATTTCCCAGTACCAAGCAGCTCTTTAATCGGTATCGGTTTATGCCCCAAATAACGCTCTGATAGAGCGTCCATACCATGTCCATGCAACCCCCCATGCATGGCATAGGAGAGAAGCATCGTGTCATCTATTGGCGCTATAGAAACGCCATAGCGGTGCAAAATCTTGGCGTCATATTTCATATTCTGCCCGATCTTTAGGATTGCTGGATCTTCTAAGATTGGCTTCAATTTCGCGAGGACATCTTCCAAGGGAAGCTGCCCGTCTTCCAATTCATCTCCGCCGAAAAGATCCCCTTCTCCCTTCTTGTGGGTCAAGGGGATGTAGCATGCTTTGCCCGCCTCCACAGCCAGACAGATACCAACAAGGTCGGCCCGCATTTCATCAAGGCCCGTGGTCTCCGTATCAATTGCCACAGCCGCGCGGTCTTTGATCAATTGAATCCAAGCTTCAAGTGCGGCCATATCCTGCACGCACTCATACCTGCTCGGGTCAATGGGCGCCTGCGCTTTAGCGCCGCTTTCGGGGGGGCTCGATGCCCCTTCGGTAGCGGCAACCTCAGGTATGACCGGTGCATCCACGCCTAGCTTGCTGGCAATTCGCGCCGACATGGTGCGGAATTCCATTTCTGCTAAGAACCCCAAGAGCGTGTCTGGGTCGGGTTCTTGGACCTCTAATTCCTCGAAGGTCACGTCAATCGGTGTATCGGTTTTTAAGGTCACCAACTCGCGGCTAATCCGAATTTGATCTGCATGATCAATCAAGGTTTGCCGCCGCTTCGGTTGCTTAATCTCTTCGGCGCGCGCCAAAAGCGTGTCCAAATCACCATATTCATTGATCAGCAAAGCCGCTGTCTTGACGCCAATACCCGGTGCACCCGGAACGTTGTCAACTGAGTCCCCAGCCAGTGATTGGACGTCGATTACCTTGTCAGGCCCCACTCCGAATTTCTCTTCTACCGCCTCAATACCCATCGCGCGGTTCTTCATGGCGTCAAACATTTCGACACCACCGCCGACAACCTGCATCAAGTCTTTGTCCGAAGATACAATCGTCACACGGGCGCCCGCATCGCGTGCCTGGACAGCCAATGTCGCCATAATGTCGTCAGCCTCATAGCCTTCGATTTCAAGGCACGCGAGGTTGAAAGCTCGCGTTGCATCACGCGTAAGGGGGAATTGAGGAATCAAATCTTCAGGTGCAGGTGGGCGATTTGCTTTATATTGATCGTAAATCCCTGACCGAAATGTCTTGCCCTTATGATCAAATACAACCGCAACATGGGTGGGTGCATCCGCACCTTTCGCATCTTCGACCATTTTGAAAAGCATGTTGCAAAAGCCGGAAACTGCCCCGACGGGCAACCCATCTGATTTTCGCGTCAGTGGCGGCAAAGCGTGATAGGCCCGAAAAATAAATCCCGACCCGTCAATGAGCTGCAGATGATGTCCTTTGCCTATGCCCATCTTTGATCTGACCTACCTTGCAACCAACGGACCAACGGGCTCGCCGCCTAAAATGTGAAAATGCATATGGGGTACTTCTTGGTGACCGTGTTGACCTGTGTTCCCAATCACTCGAAATCCTTCGCCTTGATCAAGTGCTAAACCCAACTGATCTACGACCTTCGCAACAGCCTTATTAAAGCCAACCATCTCTTCCGCACTCGCCTCTTTGCAGAAGTGATCGTAAGAGACATACGGTCCTTTCGGAATAACCAGAACATGCGTTTTGCGCTGTGGTGAGATGTCATGAAAAGCAAGCGCATGTTCAGTTTCTAGAACAGTATTATTTGGAATCTCTCCACGTAGGATTTTGGCAAATATATTCTCCGCGTCGTAATCATATGACATGAGCTTTTCCTTTTATGGTATAATTCAACCTCGTCAAAAGTGCGCTAGCTGATTTTGCACTCATACCAGAAAATGATCGCAACGTTGCTGAATTTTGCGCCATCGTTCGATTTGGATCAATGCGACTAAATTGCGATAGATCTTCATCCAGTAACTTTTTCTCTTCATCCATTAGATTATGTCGCATTGTCTGTACAATGACAGGATCCGCTTTTGGATCATCCTGATCTAACAAACCAAGCCGATAGGCATGACCGGCACAGAAAACATCGCTCCAATCAAGACCTACATAAAGAAATCGCGTTTTACATTGGTCCGTTTCAAAATCTTTCAGCACACCGATAAAGGCAGGATCAACGCAAAAGGTAAGATGGTTCATTCCAGTAAGCTGATTTACCATATTGATAAAACTGCGCCTATGAATTTGCCGTTTTCCAAGACCGCGTTCATACCCACCCATATCTGGAAAGCCGGCATCCTCCTCTTGGAACACATAGCCCAAAGGCATGTGTTTCCCTGCTTTGGCAGATGCTTCTGCGATCATTTTTCCCATCCACCAATCTTTACATACGACAATATCGATCTGTTTATCACGACCCACAGAACCGCTAGAACGCGCAGCTAATGGCGCAAACCTAGTCCCCCCTCGACCGGAATTAACTGTGAAATCATAGATCACCTTCCCCTTATCCGACAGCTTGATCTTGCCTTGATCGCTCAAATAAAGCTGTGAGAAACTTTCACGTAGTTCGGGCTGGTGTTCGGACGCTTTTCGCGCAAAAAACCGCGGCTGCTGCTTGAGATAGTCAAGATGATCTGTGTGGTAAACTACAGGCATACCGTAGTCAGAAAATGTCAGAAAAGTGGGCGGGTGATTGCTCAACTCACTTGCGGGTATCAAATGCCAAACGATCGATTGGAAAAAGCACTCGTCAGGGATCCACACCGTTTTAAAAAACCGCACAACATCACGTCGCCTATTCAAAAAATCGACGATCGTTTCTGCCGTCTTGCGGCGCAGGCACCACCATTGCGATCCGATCTTCATTGTCATGCCCTTGGGTGGATTGCGGGAGAGGCCGAGCAGCCGTTGCAATCCAAGTGATCTATAAAACAGCGATCGGCTTTCACGTTCGTTGAAATAGTGGCGATATCGATACCTATCTTCCACCATGCCCGTTTGAATCCAGCCAGAGGTATTAAAATCCTGAACTTCAATATAATCCATGCTGCGCTCATCAAGTGCGGCTTGAATATATTTTGCTGGTTTTATCGGCACGCAATCGCCCGACACCAAAAAGAAATGCGTGGCACGTTTAAAAGAACTTAACGCTTCACGAAGCATTTCTAGTGTTGCATCGACTAGTGACCATTCGCCCCAACCACACCGACGACGCGAAACAAACACCACATCTTTATTGCCCGCAAAACGGGCCCTCAGTGTTTTAAAATCCTCGTCTGATCCGCGTTTGTCAAAATGCACAGCCACGTAACTCTTTGTGGCTAGATGCGCATCAATCCAATCACCGACCGCTTCCGCATTTTTGTGGCACAAGATAAGATATGCGATTTTTGACATGTCTAATCCCTAGCGCCCTAACTGATAAAACAAAAGCCGATTTCGGTGTTTTCAATTTGCTTTGAACTTTTAGCAACTTGGCTTTATGATCAATAATTATTTCGGGGGAAATAACGATTTTAGTGATTTATGTTAGGTGAATAATGGGCTTTCCAGGAACCTGGATGACGGAGAGTAAATCCGCAGTTTATCGCGTCATCCCAAAATGTGCCTGCTCAACTATTGGTCAAATTCTTTACTATTCTGACCATGGGCATTTTTTCGATGGCGATATTCATGACGCCAATGAAGGAATTGTAAAATGGGCTCAGGAAGAGCGGCGGGACGAAATATCAGATTCCGTTCGCTCACGGGAGGTGTTCACCTTCACCTGTGTTCGCAATCCTTATTCACGCGTCCTTTCCTCTTTTTTTGACAAAATCGCGGGAATCCAACGAAACGGAAAGCGGTATCGAGGAAACTTAGTCCAAGGCCTGACCCAGACCTATGGTATCGACGTCGATGGGGACTTCGATCAAATCGCGTCCTTTCGTCGGTTTTTACTTTTTGCACGCGACACCATCAAATTTCGAAAACCAATGGATCCAGATATTCACTGGACGGCCATAGCGGGACATGCCGCAACAATGGTGGTGAACGGGGGGCGCTATGATGCGGTCTTTGCCACCGAGGAATTTAAAGAGGGCATGCAGAACGTTCTCAATAATCTAGACATGAAGCACGATGTAAAGCTTGATGAAGTGCCGCGTTTCAATGAAAGCGCGGATCACGGGCCTAAACGAGCATTCCCAATCGAAGATTATTTTGACGATCTGTCACGTCATCTTGTTTATGAAATCTACAAAGATGATTTTGATATTTTTGGATATGATTTCGAAAATCCCGCTCAGAAGAAGCCCGTTCGGGAAATGGATCTTGATTACATCCACAAGATGTTAAGCGATTAAAGAACGCCCTTTTCGCGGAACAATTCAACCAAGCTGACCTCTGGCCGGGCGCCGATATGGGATATGACTTCTCCTGCGGCAATGCCGCCCATGTGCCCACATTCCTTTAATGATTTGTTTAACGATAGACCCGCTAAAAAACCGGCGGCAAACATGTCACCAGCGCCCGTTTTATCGACGACCTCTACATCCTCTGCGGGAAGAGAAATGACTTCATCTTTTGTGGAGACCGAAACACCATCAGGTCCGGTGGTACACGCGACCAATTCGACTTCGGATTGTGCCTTTGCCATCGCTTGATCAAGGTCATCAACTTGATAAAGCGACATAAGCTCATGATTGTTGCAGAACAAAAGATCCACGTGGTTCCGTACCAAATCGGCAAAAGCATCACGGTGGCGTTCCACGCAGAATGGATCTGACAAGCTCAGTGCTGCTTTACCGCCTGCCGATTTAGTCGTTTCCATTGCTTTGACAAAGGCGCGTTGGGCAGCTGGTCGATCAAACAGATATCCCTCTAGATAAACAATATCTGTGTCTCTCAAAAGGACGGGATCACAATCATCCTCGTCCAGCAAATTCGCGACCCCAAGATACGTATTCATTGATCGCTCACCATCTGGGGTCACCAAAATCATGGAACGTGCTGT
>CAZRFT010000189.1:0-3067 GCA_964599255.1 uncultured Neptunicoccus sp.
TCATTCCTTGCGTGAAACGGGTTCTTGGCGCAGACTGGCCTTATGAACAAACATGTCGTTGGACTGGGACAAGTCAACCCGACATTCACGGATCGGGTGCATTTTCATAAAACTGAATTGGGCCCAATTATGTCCCTATATGGGCGCATGGTTGCGGCAGGTGAGTGGCGGGATTATGGGATCTCCGCCCTGAAAGATGTCGCGATTTTTTCGATCTTTAGACGTGCGGCCGAACATCCGATTTACAGAATTGAGAAACGCCCCAAGCTTCGCCTTGCGCAGGGGCAATACGTGATTTTGGGAATGGATGGTCAGATTCTGAAACGGGGTCATGACTTGAAATCGGTCCTTCGCGTGTTAGAGCGGAAACTGATCCGCGTGGTGGAGTAAGGCGGGGCTAGAGCGAAGCTCTATCACCTCGAAACTTCGATTTTCTTAGAGCGACGAACGCTGGGGTAAGGAAATCTGCACATTGCCAAAATAGCACGTCGGTATCCTGTCGGTAAAAGGTCGGTTTCGCGGGGGTGCCTTGGGGGTGCGTTATTTGGTTAATTTTTGGAGCGCTATTCCCAAAGCCATTGTTAATGAAAAGCGCCCCTTGTCGTTTTCTGTGCCTGCTTCGTTAACAATCGACAAAATCAATTTAAGAATTGGTAAATTTGGGCGCAATCCAGAGGGTAGGTTTCCACATTTCTATTCCGCATCGGGCTTGAAGATTAAGCGAAGGTTAATGTCCATGCGCGTGAATCAACGCCAACATCGAGGCGCAGGGGCCCATAAACGGCGGGGCGTTTAACCACTTTTTCGAAGCCGCGAGGCCGCAGATTTTACATCTGCCCAGATATCAAGAGCAGGATTGGCAGAGGCGATGGGGCGATTCCATTTGCGCATTGAATTTCGCATCAGGTGGCCTGCCCAAAGCGCGGCAAGGATATTGCCAAGGGCAAGGCCAATCAGCAAACCCCAAAGACCAAAGTAAGAGCCAATGATGAGGCTCGGGAAAACCAGCGCAAAGGTCCGAACCAACATCAGGCGCAAGGCGGTGTTGGGCATTTGCAGCCCGTTAAAGATTGCCACCGTGACATTCACGATGCCTTGGAACCCATAGGTAAGTGCCACAATTTTGAAATACAGACCAACAAATTCGATGACCTGTGGATCGTTAGAAAATATGCGAGCAATCCAAGGACCAGCTAGCGCTAATATCAAGAAGAGGGCAAAGCCGAGATAGATTGATGCCTTGCCGCCGAAGATCACGGCCTTATCTATCCGATCATGCATACCTGCGCCAAAATTCTGTGCGATAAACGGGGTGACGGCCATCGAGACGGCGAAAATCCCGATCAAAGCAAGCGCCTCGATCCGACTGGCGACACCGAAGGCGGCGACCGCCTCTGACCCGAAACCTGCAAGCAGAAATGTTGTGAACATGCCCGTTGATGGCACGAGGATTTGCATCGAAATTGTGGGGACAGAGAATTTCAAGATCTCAGAAAGACCTGACAAACCGCCCCGAATATCTGCAAACCCAAGAAGCCGATGGCGCAGTAAAATCACCGTCACGCCGATAAAGATAAAGAGGAAGGAGAGTGCGGTGGCATAAGCCGCGCCCGCAAGACCCAATTCGGGGAACGGTCCCTTGCCGAATATCAAAAGCCAATCGAAAACCAAGTTGATCACGCCCGCAATGGCAAAGACAATTTCGGTTTCCTTGGTCACACCAATAGCGCGCACCGCACCGCTGCCCACAATCCCCAACATCAAAAGTGGGAAGCTAAGATAGAGGATCCCCATATATTCGGCGATGAGCGGTAAGGTGTCCGGCGTTGCGCCCAAGCCCATAAACATCGGATCAATCGCCCAGCGTGCCAGAAGGCTAAGAAGCAGAGACAGCACCAAAACAAGTCCAAGTGAAATCATGGTCAGACCTTGGGCACGATCCTGTGCACCGCTGCCTGCAACCTTGGCAACGACTGAAGACACCCCAACCGAAAACCCCATAAAGACAGAGACAAAGACCAGATAGGCGGTGGAAGAAAATGCAAGAGCTGCCAATTCCAGTGAGCCGAGTTGACCGACGAAATAGGTGTCCACAATTTGAAAAAGAAAGGTCGAGGCCATGCCCAAACTGATGGGGGCGGCCATGCGGATCAACATGCTGTTGACCGGTGCATCTGTCATGGGGTTGGTCATGTGAATTCCTTTAGCCGTGACGCAGGAAGATAGGGAAGATCACCTCTTCCTCGTCCTTGATGTGGCGTTGCAAAATTTTGTTAAGCGCGGCTGTGTGTTTTTGAAGTTTCGCAAGTTGATCGCGATTGGGGCTGTGAAGAAGTGATTTCGTTTCCGCCTCCACCCCGTTGAGCGTCGTGTCCAAAATTCGATGATCGCCATCGAGCAGCGAAAGCGCCTGTTCGAGTTGGGGGTAGGCCCGTGTGAATTGCGGGAAATATCCGTGATCTTCGATTTCGTGGTGACCATGTGCGAAGTGAAGCAAGCGCTGGGTCTTGAGGACGAGGTTGGATTTTGTGATCGCCTCTGGAAGCTCACGGCCGGGTGTGTCCAAAAGGTCTTCGACCGTTTGTGCCAACCAGCCTGCGCCGTCCAAAAGCTGGCGATGGATGTTCATAAAGAAGCGCGCCTTGCCAGCGTATCGGGGGTGGGCTCTACAATCTTGTTGCGCTTCTTCAAGAAGGGTTGGACGGATTGCGTTTGGCAATCCGTCCCGCATCGCAACATGATGCGTTAAGTTATGGTCGTCGCTTTGCATTAGGCCGCGATATCAACTTTGGGGCTGGTGCCTTGCGCCTCGTGCACCGCTTGAACGGCGGGGTCTGCCGCCATCTGGCGCACAACGCGGTCGATATTGGGATATTCAGATGTTGGCTTATCAAAACCGTAGGCCCAATTTACCATCGGATAGAGGAAGGCATCCGCCACGCTGCGCTTGTCGCCCAAGATCCATTTATTTTCAGACAAATGCGCCTCGATTACATCCAAGGCTGTGGCCACTCGAATTTGTGCAGCGTCCTTAACTGTCCCCGCTTGATTTGCGTCGGCGTGATAG
>CAZRFT010000190.1:0-8697 GCA_964599255.1 uncultured Neptunicoccus sp.
GCCAAACCTAAAAATGACAGACAAACAATATCTCTCAAAACGATCACACTCGCTAATAGATTACGAAACCTTGGCAAAACCAAAACAACGTAATCAAATGGGCTCCAACAAGCCCTCAAAAGCGAAGCGGTAGGACATAAACCATGCCGCGGGATGGAGCAGCCCGGTAGCTCGTCAGGCTCATAACCTGAAGGTCGTAGGTTCAAATCCTACTCCCGCAACCAATTCCCAATTAGATGTTTACGTGTAAGATCCGGTGGGCCAACCGGCCGTCGATTATAGGTCCTGTTCAGGTGGATGATGTGTATTTTGCTTCATTAAATCAAATCAGTAAGTTCTGAAGTTAATGTTGCAGTTCTGTAAAGCTCCGTATTTGATTGTTCACGCGGATAGAAGCATTTCATATTGGATTTCGATCTTCCTTCGAAGACTGATTTCAAAGTGCGCATGAGCTTTTGTTGGATACAGTGTTGCTGCGTCTTATATGCCGTGGTGCCAGACAATTTCGTCCGTTCCTTCGTAGTGATACCGTACGCGTAGAGGCTTTGGAACTGCATGCGCTTTTTAGAAGCGCTTTGAGCCCGTAGGCTCCAAAATGCGAGTGTATTTGGTTCGGAAGAGCTCTCTGAGCTTTGGAAAGAGGGGTTTCGGTCTGACTTTGCAACTGGGCTCTTGCTTAAAAATAGCGCCGAAAATGCGTCGTAATAATTCTGGTTTAACCCTTGAGTTTGGGTGGCTTAATGGGCGCATGAACTATGTTACTAGCGGATGATTTCAGGCGTGCCATGCGCTTTAGAAAGTCGGTTAAACTCGATCAACTTGCGATTCGCCTTTGCAAAAATGCACCCAAAGGTAGAATTTTTTTCCGCCAAATAGCCCAATACTGGCATTTGAAGCTCAAAGTTTATGATTTGTAAACTTTCTTACCTGAAAAAGTATTATTTTTTGTACTTAACGAAATCGTAAGCTCCTATTCTTAAATGAGAATACCAAGGTGCGTCGCTATACCCCTTGCGAATGTCGGATTTAGCTATGGTGCGTTAACACATATATATAGCTAAATAGGTATAGAACGCGCAGATATTTGAAGGCCAAAAAGAGACAGCCTTCTGTCAAGCGCTAGTAAAAAGTGTCGAGCCATGCACCGTTCAATGCGAACAGCGATTGGCTCATGTTACCCGCCCCCGAAAATAACCTTACCGCTTCGGCGACTATTGGTTTTGCGATGTGCCGCTCTGGTGCGGCGCTGAAAGTGCGTTTTGGGGAAAGACCATAAAACAGGGAGAGAACATGTCCAACGCAATCGCCGACCGCCAGGTGCTGATGGATATTTATGACGCGCTTTACCGGGACAAAATCCCAGATGTGCGCGACCGTCTAGTCGAATATTTTGCGTTGAACGAGGAAGACGGCTGGGAAGATTTTGAATCCTCTCATGCCAAAGCACAGGTCGTTTATACGAACTGGAGCTACCATCTCTTTGCGGGACATACCCAAAAGATCAATCAGATCACCGCTCAGACGGACAAGCTGCTGCGCGATCTAGAAATTGCTGAACTGGCCTTTCGGTCTTCTAAAATTATCAAATACGTTGGCAATGCCGTCGTTTACCAAGCAAATAAAGACGGCATCTCCAAAATCATTTCCTTCTATCAAAATCTGATGGACGACACAGACTTTGCATACGACGGCTCTGCGCTCATGGAGATGTATGAGTACGACAAAGAGGTCGATTGGGTTTCCGCGCATAAAAAACATATCTCCGTTTTGCAGAATATGCGCGAAGACGTCATCGCGCTCTGGGATGAGCTCGAGACGAACCGCGACAACTACGAGCCTGAGGAATATGAGGCGCGTCGCAAGAAGTACAAAGAGAAGCTTTTGGTTCTCGACACCGAGTTCATAGAAGCGGAAAAGTCGTCAGCCTACGCAAATAAAATCGGTGGCTTTGTAGTCGACATCGCGTCTTCTGCGATTTCTCTCACGCAACAGTCTTTGTCGATCGCACGGTTGGTCGAGACCGGCGGCGATGTTTCTGCAGAGAAAATCGCTGGGGCTGCTATGTTTATGGTTGGCACGATTTCTCAGACAACTGCTGATGTTTTGCAGTTCCTGGGAAAAAGCAATGTTGCAGGCGCTGCTGCTAGCGGGGCGGCCGGTGTCGCGTTTGTAGGGGCCTCTGCGGCGAATTTTGCAAGCGTTGTGCGCTTGTTGGATAACCCAGATCTCTCCGACGAACACCGCGCATTCATTACCGCGGAATTGGGCCTGCAGGCCACATCCATGGCGCTTGCATCGGTTCAGATCGGCTTGAGTATTGCGCTTAAGGTGGCGCAGTTTAGCGCGAGCACCGCCTCGACGGTCGCCAGTGCCATTCCTGTTATCGGGGCTCTGGCCTCTGTTGTTGGTGCGATCAACCCGCTTAAGTGGGCGGAGTTCTCGCAAAAGCAGGATCGTATCGATGCACTGAAAGAAAGCGATGCTTACTCTGCGAGTATGCTTGGCGATTTGCTGGGCGGATCCTTGGCAATTGAAGCTGGTTTCTATGCGGCCTCGACTGCGGTAGGTGTGTACACCGGGGTGGGGACTTCTGTGCTTATGGCATCCGGGGTTGGTGCGCCTGTGGCCGCTATTTTCGCTTTGGTTGGGGCGGGGATTTCTGCAATCATTCAGGCATTTGAACAAGTTGCCCTAGAAGGACTTGCGGAAGCGTATCGCGAGAAAATGATGACGGACGAAGATGGTAATTTCCAAACCATCGATGAGTTCATGGAAGGCAGCTTTGACCAACAGCAAGACATGGCCAAAGCGCGCTTTGAGTCATTCTTCGACGATATCTTGGCTGGTGACACAGAGAACGTCTTCTCTTTGGGCAGTCATCAGCTTACATCCGTCGATCTGTCGCTCCTCGCCATTACCAGAACCGCTGGCAAGAACCATTCTGCGCTAATCGGCGGTGCTGATCAGCACGAAGGTTCCTACCTTACCGCAAGTGCAAAGCACTACTTTGAACAGTACCGGGCTGACTCGGGCTGGAACAACCAGACCATTCGCCTTGTTCAGGGCGAGGGCAACGATCGCATTCATCTTCCTGACACCGGTGATCAGAAAAACTACCTGACCTTTATGACGCCTTTGTTTGCGTCGGGCACAGAAGACCGGAGCCGCGAAGCTCTGGGCAAGGATAACTATGTGACTGAGCTCAAGATCACGGATCTCGCGGGTTGGGTTGTTGTGGACAGCGGCGACAATTCCACAACATTTGACCTCGACAAGATTGTAACCTCTGCGGAAGGTAAAGAAGACGACAAAAAGACAATAGATTTCAGCGTCATGGCAGGCGGGGGCGACGACATGCTGTTCGCCTATGAAGCGTCAATCAAAAAGTTTGATGGTGGTGACGGCGTTGATACCGTGTCCTATGCAAAACTTTCCGGCCAGGAATTGGCGTCTGGCATTCATGTTGAGGCCGTTGCAGAGGACAGTATCGTCGTTCGTAAGCTGATCGCCGAAGGAAGCAAGTACTACGAAGAAAGCATCGAAACTCACACTGAGAACTACGGTAAGCGCACCGAACATGTTGAGTATCGGGCCGTGTCACTGTCTGAGTTGAAAGAGGATACGCTTAACATTGACAATATTGTCGATGTCGAGGTCGTCCAGGGCTCCTCAATGGCCGACTATTTTGACGTTGAACGCTCAACGCAGATCCTGGCCGTCATGGGCTTTGATGGCAATGATGAGATCAACGTTGGTGAATTCATCAAGATGGTTGCCGGCGGTGATGGACATGACACAATTGCTGTTTCTGCGGCCCTTCTGAAAAAGCTCTTTGAGACCAAAGATATAAATGACGCGGTGTTGCTGGATGGTGGTGCAGGTATCGACTCCCTCAAGATCACGGGCGAGTCTTATAAGTACATCGTTGATAAGATGGAACAAATCGAAGCGCTCGACACTATGGCGCAAGAGATTACCAACAGCATGCTGCCTCCTAACACGCCAAACTATGCTGTAGAGTTTGCAAATACCAAAGCCGCGCTCATCAAAATTTTGGGCGGGTCTATGGGGCTGTCTTTGAACAAACTGCAGTTCAAAGAGATGGAAAATGTGAGCTTTGATCTGCCTACTGCGCGTGTTGATGCACCTAATACGGCTCAGCAGTTCTTTAACCTGGATGATTTCCAAAAGATCAGCTCGTTCATTGGCAACAGCGTGAACGCCGACGGCTATGTTACCGAACTTGGGGTTGCAGTCTCTGGCGACGATCAAGCTGGCGCGATCAGCGTTATCGGCTCTATTGGATCTGACTATATTACCGGTTCAAAATTCGCATATGTTCTGTCTGGTGGGATTGGTAATGATCGTCTGAACGGCAACGATGGCAATGACATCCTAGTAGGTGGCGAAGGCAACGACGTCTATGAGATCGCCATGACCGGTGGCCATGACGTCATTGCGTTTGAAAACTTCCAGGATCTGCATGGCGACATTGTTGAAATCGCAGAATACGATAACATCGACTTCCGCCGATATAACTCTGATTTGGTTGTGAAGGTCAGCGACACAAGTTCTTTGACCATTTTGAACTATTTTGACAGCGTGGATACGGCCGCGATACCCGCCCGGTTGAACATGTTTAGTGCGACCGCCGACTTTAAGGAGTTTAAAAACCATCTGAGCAATTCGATCGAGCTCGCCGACAGTCAAGATTTCGAGGAATATAGAAAGTCCTGGGGCAAAAACTATGATGGTCCACCTCTTCACTTCAATGCCCGGGACTTTCCAATCACGTCGGGCGACGTGAATGGAGACGGATACGACGATCTGATTTTCTTCGGCTACGAGGATGCCATGGTCGCTTTGGGTTCAGGGGATGGTGTAACTTACAATATTGTCGAAGGCCATTGGGATCATGGCTACGAAAACGCTTGGGCCAACTGGGACGGAGATCTTGGGTATTATGAATTTCCGCGTTTCATCGGTGACACCAATGGCGACGGGAGGGACGATATTGTCGGCTTGGGCTATCGCGAGGCGCAAATTGTATTGGGCCAGACAGATGGCTCATTCGGGGACATCATCGAAACCGGTAACGAACTTGGCCTGAACGATGCCTATCGCTACGGGTTGTCGCGCCATATGGGCGATTTCAATGGCGACGGGCGCATGGACGTTCTTGGCGTACAAGAATATGGTTTTGATGCTTATATTGGCTTTGGCACGGCAAGCGGCGAGTTTGACCAATATGACATCACGCAAAATCTGGTCGCGGTTGGTGATCTCTACGACTACTTCAAAGAGATGTATCCAGAGGATGGGTCCGATATGACCTGGGACTACCTGGACTTTGAAGAGGATTACGCTGATTTTACAAGCCTTCAGGTTGGCGATGTAAATGGCGATGGGTCCGATGACTTTGTTGTACTTGTCCATAATGGCGCTGTGGTCATGTTGTCGGATCCAAATGCGGATGAGGCACTTACCTTCGGGGATACCGGCAAGTACTATTTCCAACAGAGTGACGAACCGCTTTTGGGGTCTGGATACGGTGTCGACCACCATAGCCACCATGCGGGCATGGGCGATACGCCACGTCATCTGGCGGACGTCGATGGTGACGGTCGTGACGATCTTGTGACGATAACAAAGAGTGGCGTTTATGTTTCGCTATCGCAGGTGCCGACCGGCCCTGACCATGTGAATCCAATCTCGCCGTTTGCGGCTCCGAAACTAGCGTCCTCTTACTTTGGCTTCGATGACGAACGCTTCAAAGAGTACCATTGGTACAACGATCGGAAGTATCGCCAAGAATGTGAGCTGGCGACGCATTTTGTACAAGACGCCAACAATGATGGCCGCGCTGACTTGGCGATGTTCACCTCGATGGGTGTTATGTTGGCCCTAGGTCAAGAGGACGGCACGTTCGCCGAAATAAATACCTTGATGCCGAGCAATAGTTTTCAGCCGTTTATGGACAACTCAGAAGTCACATCCAAAACGGTCGGTGACTTCAACGGGGACGGGTATCAAGATTACGCGACGCTTAGCAGATACACCGTGGATGTTCTCTATGGCACGGCCCACGGCCTTATCGCGGCACCGGAAAAGGTTGCATCTGCTGAAGTCACGTTCAAATTCGGCACACGCGATATTGTCAGTATGACCGCTGACGAGGTTATCCAGGCGGCTTATTACAACGACATTAGCAGCGATGCCATTGGTGCCGCATACTTGAAATCTTATAATAGCGACTTTGGCAGCGATGCCTTTGGCGTCGCCTATCAGGCATTCCGCAATAGCGGTGTCGATTGGACCGACATGGAGCTTGGCGTCTCTGAAGGGCGCGAGTTTGACAGCTCTTTGGCCGATGCAATCCAGCCGCTTTTGACACATGGCACTGCGACGGAGGGCAACGATCAGATCACCGGCAGCCAGAATGGTGACATTTTGGACGGTTTGGGTGGACGTGACACTATTTACGGACACCGCGGCGATGATCTCATCGTGGCAAGCAACGATGTGAATGATCTGGATGGCGGCGAGGGCCAAGACATCCTGAGCTATGAAAAGTCTGATGGTCTGGTGCGCGTCGATTTGCGTGGCGGTCAATCCAGCATCGTGCGCAGAAATAAGTCGCTACATGTTGCAGACAATATCTCCAACTTCGAAGGTGTGATCGGTTCTGCGTTCAACGACATCCTGCACGCCAACAATGAGGATAACATCCTCAAAGGCGGTGCCGGCAAAGACACGATCATCGGCGAAGGCGGCGATGACCTGATCCATGGTGGCGGTGGCAAAGACCATCTCTATGGTGGTGCCGGCTATGATACACTGTCCTATGTCGGTGAGGTTAAGGCCGTTCAAGTTAACCTGAATGGTGCGCAAACAGCGCAATATATCGATGACCAAGGACGCATCAAAGAGCTTGAAGTTATCAATGGGTTCGAAGCTGTCATTGGTTCTGATAATGACGACCAAATCTTTGGCAACGAGCTTAACAATGAACTCTTTGGTGGCACCGGTAACGACTTGTTGGTTGGCGGCGCAGGGGATGACATGCTGCAAGGCGGAACAGGCCACGATACGTTGAATGGTCAAGCTGGAGACGACATCATTCAGGGCGGCGACGGCGACGATCTGATGTTCGGCGAAAATGGCAATGACAGCATCCTCGGTGAAGTCGGCAATGACACAATCATCGGAGGCAATGGCAATGACACGATTTCCGGCGGCATGGACAATGACGAGCTGCACGGTGAATATGGTGATGACGTTATTAATGGCGGTGATGGCGATGACCTGATTGCAGGTGGTCCGGGTGACGATATCCTGATCCTGGGTGGCGGCGTCGATACCGTCCATGCGGCGGACGGCAATGACTATATCGTTGCAGGGGATGGCTTTAAGCATATCTTCGGCGGAACCGGCGTGGATACACTAACGCTGGAAGAGTCCAACAAGGGCGTTTCAGTTAACTTCAAGACGCACATGCTTTCCACCTTCAATTCGGAGGGCACCACAACACGCGCCGGCTATGTTTACGACGTCGAGAATCTGAACGGCACGGTCCATGCGGATCTTGTTGTTGGCTCGGATGTGGACAACATCTTTGAACTGGGACGTGGCGATGACACGGTGTCGACAGGCGCTGGTAACGACATCATCATTTTTGATCGCGAAGATTATGGCACCAAGGTGATCCATGATCTGTCCGACGATGATACGATCGTTCTGTCAAACTTCAACGGCATCCGCGACTTTGCGGACCTTGCGACGGCTTTGAAACAGGACGAAGAAGGTGTCACAAGACTTGAGTTGAACAATGCAACCAAGCTTGACATCCACACTGCTGCGTTGACGGATTTAGCGGGTTCCAATGACTTGGCCAACAAGTTCCACTTTACCGCGCCGGGCGATGACGGTTATCGGTTCGTAAAGTCTGACCAAGAGCAATCCATGGTCGGCACGTCAGACTTTGACGTCTTTGTCTTGACCGGTAATGACTTTGGGCATCGTGTCATCGAAGGCTTTGATCCCGAGGCTGATATCCTTCAAGTTAACGGTTTTGACGACATCAAGGACTTCTTTGAAATCCTGGATCGTGCGTCGACGACGCCAACCGGCGATCTTTTGGTCACTTTTGACGAAAACAACAGTGTTGTGATCAAGGGCAAAGATGGTGCGAGCCCGCTGACAACTCAGGATCTGGACAGCAGCAACTTTGCGTTCCGGAAACTGATCAGCAAGGAGGACCGCTTTGTGATCGCTAAGGAAGAGGGCGAACAGTTGTTCGGCTCTGACAAAGCAGATGTGTTTGTCTTTAGCGGCCAGGAGTTCGGCGAAAAGCACATTCTTGGTTTCGACCACACGCAAGACGTCATCATGTTGCACGATGTGGCTGAGTACACGAAAATGTCCGATGTCTATGACCGCTACGACTTTGGTTACAACCTGCATATTCGACTGGCGGTAGATGAGGAAAACTTCCTCACGATTGCCGGAGACAACGATGAGTGGGTCCACTTTGATGATCTGACGGTCGATAACTTCATCTTCGCGTAAGTTAAAAAAACAGCACGCGCCCAACCGGGCGCGTGCTTGCTTTGTGATGTAGGTTTTGATCAGGTTTTCTGATCGACTGGTGTCCAAAGCGCAGACGCAGAAAAGAATAAGCTCGGAGGGAATTCAGTA
>CAZRFT010000191.1:0-3489 GCA_964599255.1 uncultured Neptunicoccus sp.
CAAGTGGCGCGACAGTGTGTTTGCTTTCACACAAGAACCAGCGGCAATCGTCTTGTCAGCAAAAGAGTTCGAAGGCCAAGAGATTCCAACATCTCGTGAAACATTGTTGGAACTATTGCGAAAAAACCCCGACCGCTATCATAATCGAATTGGCACATATGATATCCGCGTCAGTGGATTAGGGTATCTATTTGCCACCCAAGACAGCCGCACTAGTGACACCTATTGGCGATTTATTGAAGTTTTGGGTAATTTTGGAACGCGTCTGTATACCGCATCCTCTTCTATGATTGATGATGTACTTAGCGGCGATATCGCGGTCGCCTATAACGTATTAGGCAGCTATGCGTCCGCCAGATTGGATGCGGCTGATGATATTATCATTATAGAACCTGAAGATTTTACAACCGTGATGTTGCGATCGGCATTGCTCATGAACAGCAGCGTTCAACCGGGAGAAGCCGAGGCTTTCTTAGACTTTTTGCTAAATCTTGCTTGGCAAAGAGAAAAGAGTGATAGTTTTTTATTTCCAAACAATGCGGTATCTGGTGTTGATCAATCTTCTCATTTTAGACCAATCAAACTTGGTCCGGGATTACTTGTGCATTTGGATGGGTTGAAGCGAGCCAGATTTATCAAAGATTGGGAAGCTTCTTTGGTCCGCTAGATGCAAAATAAAGATATTGAATTCATTTTTGGATTAGGTTGGTGGGCGACCCTGGAATCGAACCAGGCATGGGTCTCCCCGGCGGAGTTACAGTCCGCTGCCGCACCTTGCAGCACGTCGCCCCTATGTGGGGCCTCTGCCCTTCATAGTGAGCGCCTGATTAGTCATTGACCCCTCTAGCGTCAAGCCAAAACCACGCGTATTTCTTGTGCTTTTGGGGCACATCGGGCAAAGAAGAAATTGTTAAGCCAAAAAGGAATGCTGGTGGCAAATCCGCGCAAAAAGAAGCCAAGCTGGGTTGTAGAAAAAGAACGCCAACGCAAAGAAGCTGGTGCGTCGACGATCTGGCTCTTTGGGCTTCATGCTGTGCGAGACGCGCTTAAAAACCCCATGCGTGAAAGGTTGCGTTTGATTGTCACCCAAAACGCGTTCCAAAAACTCGAAGCGGATATCGAAGCTTCCGGCATGGAATACGATCTGGTGGACGCGCGCAAATTTAACGCCCCAATTGATCCGCAATCGGTGCATCAAGGTGCTGCTATCGAGGTTAAACCTCTTGATTGGGGATCAATGAGCGACATTTGTGCGCCTCGGGGGGAACGCAGCATTGTAGTTTGCTTGGATCGAGTTTCTGATCCGCACAATGTCGGTGCAATTTTGCGATCCGCCGAAGTCTTTGGAGCGCGGGCTGTCATAGCCACCGCGCGACATGCGGCCCCTGAAACTGGCGCGTTGGCAAAAACTGCTTCTGGCGCGTTAGAGCGTCAGCCGTACCTGCGGGTTAAAAACCTAGCAACAACACTGAATGCGCTTCGTGAAATGGGGTATTATCTTGTTGGGATGGATGGAACCGCGACGCGTTCCATCAAAGATATCGCCGTTGCACAGCGTGACATTCCCATTGCGATTGTAATGGGGGCAGAAGGGCCTGGCCTTCGGGAGTTAACGAAAGAAACCTGTGACGAGCTGGCCAAAATCGATTTCGCCAGCGATTTTGGATCACTCAATGTATCCAACGCGGCGGCTGTATCTTTATTCGCGCTCACTCAAACCAGTTAGTCAGCCAAAAACTTAATAACCTTCGATTTTACGAGCCAAGAAAATCCAAAAAGATAAAGCGCTATTGTCTCTGGCCAGAAAATGCTTTGATTGTTTGTTGCGTGACCCTCTGACAAGATCATGATCATCCACAAAATACAAAACAACATGCCTGCCCCGCAGATCAAATAGACGAAATTGCGGCGTTTCTTGGCAGCTGTTTTAACATATTTAGATTCATCTTTTTTGGCGCGTCTATTTCTGGAAACACCCGATCCATTGTTTCGGCGAAAAGAAACAAGGCAAAACCATGCGAGAACCCCAAAAAGAATGCGCGCGGACCACATATGGATGGTTTGGGATTGAATACCCATGAACGAAATATCGGTGGTTACAACATGTGTGGTGTTATCTACGCCGTTAAAGGGCGTGAAGACCCGGGCGATTTCAGTAAAGCTGTAATCGCAACCCGCCCCTGACGTGGGAAATATCGCAACCCCAATGGCTGCCACGCCAGCAAGAATGGACATGTATTTGTCCGATCTCGTGTTGCCCTGATACGCAAATAGGAAGAGCGCGATAAAGCCAAGACACCCAACAAAATACGAGCCCAGAAATGGCGCGAAATAAAAGTGGCTAATAGAATCGTAAAAACAAAACTGCGGGCTTAAGGAAAAAAGCAGCAATACCGTTGGCAACATCAACGCCACCAAACCAACAAATAACGCAAGTTGATCTGCATTGATTTCAATCGGCTTCTTCTCTTTTGCGGGTGCATTTGTGCCGCGTAAAATATCAAGCTGTTGTTGAATAATTGAATCGTTGCGAGCCATTTTTCACCCCCTTAAATGTTACAAAAACGCGCAATTAGGTCCTCTGTCCTCCTTATTCTATTTCATTTTTGGCGCCAAATCAGTGAAATTTCTCACCCCTCCTCACATCCGCGTGGGATGGATGGCAGAGCGCCCTTTTCGCAGATAGGTATGGCTCAAACAAAGGAGTTTTTCATGCTTACCCGCCGTGCCACACTTGGTCTTCTGGCCGCATCTGTTGCCGTTCCAGCCTTCGCAAAAAAACCTTATATTTTTAATGGGGACAGTGAATTTGCGATCAATGGATACGACCCCGTTGCTTACTTCACGCAATCGCAACCAGTGGAAGGATCGATGGAATACCAATCGAGCCATGAAGGGGCAAATTTCGTTTTTTCTTCATCTGAAAACAAAGCCATGTTTGATGCAAATCCCGACAAATACGCACCGCAATATGGCGGCTACTGTGCCTATGCTGTTTCGAAGGGCTACATTGCTACCTCTGATCCCGAAGCTTGGACAGTGCACGATGACAAGCTTTACTTGAATTATTCGAAATCGGTTCGGGCGCTGTGGACGACGCGCCGCGAGCATCATATCGCCTCTGCCAATGCAAATTGGCCCAGCGTATTGGGTGTGTAAATATTTTATGTAGAGCCCTTTTAATTCCCTCCCGGGTACCTACATAAATTAGGCAGGCCCGGAACAGCCTGCAATTTGTCCCTTGTTCCCTTTCTTGCGCCCCGTCTTTCGCGGGGCGCTTTTTTATTCCAATTCGTAGGTCAAAGATACTGTGGCGCGAATTTCAAGCTCACCTTGTGCAATCGGCACAGCCTCTGCCACCATCGCATCGGCTTGCGCGAACCTGCCTTGCGGGACAAACCCACCCCCTTCTGAAATTGTCAGAATTTTGCCCAGCTCAACCCCCGCGGCTTCTGTTAAAAATTCCGCCCGGCTTCGTGCCTTTTTAAC